>JASHWD010000060.1 GCA_030044235.1 Candidatus Parvarchaeota archaeon
TTATAAAATGGACCTGATAACTCACATCATTGTTTCGTACATAGCGTCGTTTGTAATATTTGGACAGTCCGCAACGAATTATATCGCAGCAGCTGCTCTTGCAGGCGGATTGCCGGATGCCGACGTGCTCTTTTATCCTCTGGCTAAATATTTTCCCATCCTTAGACATCGTGGTATAACGCATTCTTTCGTCGGGGTCACAGTAATAGCTATAATCGGCGGGTATATCGCCACTTTGATCGCTTCAGGCACTTTCTTATTATTTTTCTTTGCGATGGAGCTAGGCGGCCTTATACACATCGCAATGGACGGCTTTACAAACTTTTCCGTTCCTCCCCTTACCCCATTTTCTTTCAAGAAGTTACATGTCGACGCTGACGTAGCAGTCAATTTTTTAACCATTGCGTTTTCAACCGCTGCATTCTTCCTTTTGCTTTCTGAAAAAGGAAGCGTAGCTCTTTATATCTGGACAGACACAGTCTGGGTTTTACTTGGAGTTTATTTATTCTACTTTGGGCTTAGGACAACATGCAGATTAAAGACTTATCTTATAAAGAAAAAGCACAGCTACACGGACGTGATACCCACAGCGAATCCTTTCTCTTGGATATTCGTTATGGAAAGAAATGACGAGCACGGCTATTCTGTAGAATATAGACGATACTCTATTCTCAAAGGGTTCTCGGCAAAAGTCAAAAAACTTCGAATAGCTGCGCTTTCAAACAATCTAAAACGAATAGCTTCTGGGAACCAAGCAATCTCAATAAGTTACTTAAAATCAATGAAACACATGAAATTCTTCATAGAAGCTTATAAATTTGCAACAGTGAAAAAGAAAGCCAATCTATACGAAGTATCATGGTTTTCCCCAGAGTTTATAAATTTTGGCAGGACTTTCGGGGTCATCTCTTATGTGGACGAGTACGGTAAAATAACAAAGACAAAAACTTCGTTTTTCAAAGTGTCTATCTAACTAATTTTGGGAACCGAAAAACCTACGTTTGGAACGTCCGAATCCGCCATGTCCGCGGTTTCTACCGAATCGATTGCCTCCGAAATTACCAGTCCGTCCTTCGCTACTTTGCCGCCTGTTGGGATAGCTTCCGCTATTGAAATTGCTGGAGTATCCTCCCGGACCATGTCTCCTGTTATCGTAGCCTCTGGACCCCCCGCCGTGGAAACTAGAGGATCCAAATCGTCTTGCTCCTTGCCCGCCTCTAAAACCGCCTCTTTCCGAGCGCATTGGCATGCCTATGCCTTCTATGTTTTCAGCGTCTTTGTAGCTTTCTGTGTCAAGCTCTAACTTTTGCATCTTTATTTTCGCAAAATTTTCTATTTCTTCCACAACGTAGCGATCTCTAGTAGATATTATGCTGAATGCTCGTCCCTCCGCCCCCATTCTCGCAGACCTTCCAACCCTGTGTACGTAGACTGCGGGGTCCTCGCTTACGTCGTAGTTTATCACATCGGAGACGTCCGTTATATCTAGACCACGGGCGGCGACGTTCGTTGCTATTAAAAATTGGGTCCCTTTTCTGAAATCTGAAAGAGAATATTCTCTTTTTGCTTGTGTAAGTCCGCCGTGCATCAAAGTCACATCGAAACCGTTATGTTTTAAAAGCGCGTATATTAGGTCTGCACCACGCTGGGTCGCAGAAAATATTATCGCTTTTCTTGGTTTGTATTGATTTATGTAGGATAGCAGTGTGGACAGTTTAATTCGACCATTGGCTATTGCATAAAAATGCGATATCGTGCTTACGGTAACTTCTTCTTCTTTACCTACACTTATCTTCACCGAGTCGCCCATATGCCTCTTTGCTATAGATACTATTGTCGAAGGCATCGTAGCTGAGAATAACATAGTTTGCCTTTGTTTTGGCACTTTTGAAATTATCCATTCCACGTCTTCAATGAAGCCCATCTCAAACATTATGTCCGCTTCGTCCATGACTAGAAAACGTATACTGTCCGTTCTTAATTCGCCTCGTTTTATCAGGTCTATCAGTCTGCCAGGCGTGCCTACTATTATGTTTACTCGTCGTCTTAATTCGCTTACCTGCACGTTTATAGATGCTCCACCGTATACGGTAACGACACCCAATCCGGCGTCGGCAGACAATTTTTTAGCTACATCGGATACTTGCAATGCAAGTTCTCTCGTAGGTACGATTATTAAAGCTGCATTGTAATCTTCCTTTTTTATGGAGTTTATAATAGGTATAAGAAAGGCACCGGTCTTACCCGTCCCTGTCTTTGCTCTTACGACTATATCTTTGCCTTGCAAGGCTATCGGAATCGCTTCCTGCTGTACTTCTGTTGGGCTATTGAAACCTATGCTTTTAAGTGAGGATAAAAGTTCGGGTTTTAGACCCATCGATTCAAATTCTGTCATGTTATATTTAGAATAATAGTAACGAGCGAGTATTTATGTTTATAAACAAAGAGAATTACGCAGTTTTTGCAGAATTTTACTCAAAAATTAACGTATTCCTTAATCAAAGGCTGTAAATATTACAATATAATCTTCATTAAAGCCTTAAATATTTATTTACTTCTTAATTTAAAGATGGCAGATTCGACTTTCGCAGGTACAACCGAGAAACGCTACGGTCCAAGCGTAAGAAAAACAAAGACAAACATAGTGGTTTCAATAAGTGATAGACGAAAAAAGAGTCTTGACGAGCTCGTTGAGTCGCTAGACTTCAATCATAAAAAGTACTTGTATGGGGCGCTTTCTGCGTACGTTTTTAAATTAGGTTCGCCTACATTGAAGAGGCTGACAAAGAAGGAAGAGAACCTAAACTATCTAAAAAAGGAGATATTCAATGAGACCGACCGTCGCATTGTAAGCGCAGAACTCGAACCAGAACAACAGTTTGAATGGCTTTTCAAAAAATCTCTAAATTATTATGAAGCTGTTTATCTAGTCGACACGCTAAGGAAAGCACTTTCAAACACATACCTGCCCCCCAAAATGCAAGATATATTCAGAAAACTTTACAAATTCTACGTAAGAAGAGAGTACATAGACGAAAAAGGAGTTCCGAGAGCGCCGCTTGTTCTTGTGATAGGAGACACGCGCGCCGGCAAGACCGAAACAGTCACA
>JASHWD010000061.1 GCA_030044235.1 Candidatus Parvarchaeota archaeon
CTAAGATAAAAGCAAAAATGGTTTTAGAACTTGCGAATGGGCCAGTTACACCAGAAGCGGACAAGATACTTTCTCAGAGAGGAATTATGGACTTACCGGACTTTTTAGTAAATGCCGGTGGTGTTATAGTATCCTACTTTGAATGGGTGCAGAATAATGAAGATTATTACTGGTCTCTAGATGAGGTTTATTCAAGATTAGATAAGCTAGTGACGAGATCTTTTAACGAAGTTATGAAAACACAAGAGGATTATAAGGCCAAAAATGTAAAGATAACACTGAGAGACGCCGCTTATATAATTGCATTAGACAGAGTAGCCATGGCGATGAAAAGTCGTGGCTGGTATTAAATTTTGGTAAATACAATGGAATTAAATGAAGGAGAAGTTCTAGAACTTCCGGATTGGCTCAGGGGCGCACTCACGCAACCTTTTGGCACGACCATGTCCGAAGATCAGGTCGTAGAAAAATTAAAAAACTCTGAAGCTTTGGTGATAACCGTCGGAGATGAAACTACTAAAACGCTCTTGCGCCATAAAATGGACCCAGACTTAGCTATATTTGATTTGAAAACGCACAGAGAGGAAGTAAAGCATTCGGATCTTCCGAAGCACTTCAAAGTCAAAGAAAAAGTAGAAAATCCCCAGAAAGAGATAACTTATGGGCTCTGGCAGGCCATAGCAACCGCACTTAAAACTAAAGGCCACAAAGCTATTCAAGTAGAAGGAGAAGAAGATCTAGCCGCACTACCATGCGTTTATCTGGCACCCGAAGGATCCATCGTAATCTATGGAATACCAAACGTAGGCCTTAATCTAATAGAAGTAAACAACGGAATAAGATCCAAGGCAGAAGAACTTATGAAGCAGATGGAGCTGATAAAGCTTTCTAAGAAAAAGAATGGAAAGAAAAAATAAATTGAATAAAAATAAAAACTCAAGAAGATCACAAAGAAAACTTATTATATCAGACTTTGACGACACACTTTTCTTTACAGACAAAAGTATGGCACTGGCCAGCAAGGAAATAACCGGCAGAGAGTTAGTTGGCCAAGAATTGATAAAATTAGAGCGGACACAGAAAAGGGAAGTTTATCTCACTGCGTTTAGAAAATATAAAGAAAGTTTGTATCCAAATGAAAAACTAATCCTAAAATATAAAAAATTTCATTCTTCAGGCTACGAAATAATTGTAATGAGTGCAAGGGGCGAAGAGCTTAGGGTCGAGACGAAATATGGGTTAGAAAAATATGAGATCCCGTCCAACAGAATAATACTAGCAGATACTCATTATAAAATTAGCGATGGAGAATGGAAATTAAGCATGTTAAATGAATTAGTTGAGGGCTACGATGAGGTTCTTTTCTTTGATGACAGGATAGATAATATAGAATACATAAAAGAAAGGTTTAAAGATCCAAAAGTTAGATATTTTCTTGTAAATAAGAGAGGAAAAAAAGAGTTAAAAACTAATTAGAAAAATGTTTTATTATTTTATCAGAAACTTCTTCTGGCACATATTTTTTTATTAACTTCTCCCATCCAACGCTTCCGACAAGACTTTTTACCATGCTAGAACTTATGTCAGAAATTTCTGTAGGCGGCACTAGAAAAATCATCGTTACATCCTTTTCTATATCTCTATTAACATGCGAAAGCGTTCTCTCGTATTCATAATCTTCGCTCGTCCTTATTCCTCTTAGTATATAATCCGCGCCTAAAGACTTTGCATACTTTACCAAAAATTGACCTTCGAAGTTATCTATTTTTATGTTTTTGTATTTTTTTGTGCAGGCCCTCAGCATGTCTAATCTTTCTGTCAAAGAAAAAGAATATTTTTTATTTGAATTAATCCCGGCGGCAACGATTAGTTCATCGAATAATCTAGAGCCGGTTTCTATCATCCAAAGATGCCCGTTTGTAACAGGATCAAAACTTCCAGCATAAATAGCTCTTCGCATTTAATAAATAGTCAAAGCTTAATTATAAATCTTAAATCGGTGTTAATCGTTAACATGATAATCGCTTTGTTGTCAGCAAAAGAAATACCAGAATCTATAAAGAGAGGTATAATATCCAAAAACCTTGATGCTATAAACAACATACAAATGGCTTCTGGAAAGGATGGAGAAACTATTTTGTATCCCCTGGATTACCCCTCTTCGATATTGTCTGTGCTTAAGATATTGTCAATAGCAGACGCATGCATAATGGTATCTAACTCAGAAATAACAGCGCTGGATGCAGAACTAGCCATTGCGATAGACAACGCGGATATAGAAGAAGGTGCGGTTATTTATGACGATTTTTCAGACATAAACTTCTTTTCGAGATTCTTTGTTAAAAATAAAGTTGGAAAATTCAATAAGTTCAAGGCAGGCGAAACACCAAAATTTACGGCAAGTAAAAATGTTCTAGGCGAAACTCCAAATTACATCTCCATAGATAAACACTTCATAGTAAAAGGAATAGGCAGCGTAATACTTGGATTTACACTTACTGGAGCGGTAAAGAAAGGAGAAAAGTTTTTCCTAGTACCATCAGGAAAAGAAGTTACGGTAAAAAGTATACAGGTGATGGATGTGGACTCAGCTACCGCTGAAAAGGGAACGCACGTCGGTCTTGCGTTAAACAATATAAATGAAAATGACTTGGAAATAAACTACGGCCTTTCTTCTTCGAAATCTTTTAGTGAAACTTATTTATGTAAAATAAATAAATCCGAATTTTTTAAAGGAGACCCTACCGTATCTAAGGGCCTATGCTGTTCAATCTTAGGTAAGAACCTTACAATATCTATTTCAGACAAAAAAGGATCAGGTACTTTTGCGTTTAACAAGCCGGTATTAAAGATAGCAGGTCGCCACATCCTGGCAGATGCAAGCCTCGCTATAGGTAAGAACAGAATAGTCGGCAATTTTGAATTCGCCTAGGATGTGCATTAAATCGATTAAAAAGACCTAGAGGACTATTTTATAATAGTCGTTCGGAACAATTAAATATATTTTTAGTTATAAATACTTTCAGAAATTACGATAGCTATGAAGTTTGGTTTGACGTTTGATTTTAAGGATAAAGCCAGCTTGGACATAGTACGCGAAATATCTAAATTCATTAAAGAGTCTAAAAATGAAGTTATACTGGAAGAGAAAATTGCAAACGCTCCAAAGAATTCTAGGATCTCAAGCATAAAGACAATGAATGCAGATATCCTAGTTTCAGTAGGAAATAGTTTTAACGTCCTTAGGACTTTTAGAGAGCTCGAAAACGTAAAGACACCTGTTCTTAGTGTATCAGCTTCGGCGACAAATTTCTTGCCGGAGATAACCCCCGACCAATTTCCGAAAGCTCTAGAGAAAATACAAAGTGAAGATTATACCGTGGAAGAACATTCTAGGCTCGAAATAAAAGCCGGCAATGCGGAATTACCAATAGCCTTGAATGACGTTGTTCTTACCTCTAAGAAAAGTGCAACTATAGTTTCTTATTCTTTGCTCATAGACGGAAAAATGGCCTTCAAAGATTCAAGCGATGGAATAATAATCTCTACCCCTACAGGATCTACAGGTTATTCCGCTTCGGCGGGTGGGCCGGTTATATTTTCCAATGCTAAAGTTTTGGTGGTCACGCCAATTTCTTCTTTGAGCCAGAATAAACCGATAATAGTAAGCGATTCAAGCGTAATACAGTTGAAATCGATATCTAGCAGCGCCGGTACGGAACTTGTTGTCGATGGTAGAATAAGGGCAAATACTAAGGATAATGACGTAATAATAAAGAATGCCTTAGCTCCTGCAGATTTCATAAGGTTCAAAGAATTTGATAAGAGCGTTATTGATAAGCTAAAGAAAAGAATTGAATCTAGCAACGTTATATCAGCAAATGCGCCGCCATCGGCAAAATTCATATACAAAGTACTTCAGTACGAAGGCGCGCTTACTCAAAAGGAATTAATAAGCACCACCGCCATGCCACCGAGGACGGTTAGGTCAGGTCTGAGTTATCTTATAAAGAACGGCTACGTAGACGAACAAAAATCACTAAGAGATGCTAGGTATAGTCTTTATTATCTAAAAAATAGATAATACAATAAAAGTTAAATTAGCCCGATTTTGCCTTTCTTATCAATTCTTGGCGCAGCTTCTCTAAAGTTTTGCTTATCTTTACTAGGTATGATTCAGAATTTGATAATGCTTTATTTTTTTCAGGTAACATCAGTAGTTCATCCAAACAATATTTTCTTACAGCGGATATCTCGGGGAAATCATATACCAGTTTTCCGTTAAGAACTATCGGTACTAAAAGAGCTTTAGAATCTTTAGGCGCGGCTTCATTCCAAGAGCATATTTCATCGTGATCATAAGTCCCGTTCTTTTTTATCCTGTATACCTGTTTTTTGCCGGGTATAGTAGTCTTCTCTGCGTCTTCACTTATCTTTATTTTTGGGACCACTTTTCCGTCTTTCACTACCTCTACAAGCTTGTAAACGCCGCCAAGAGCGGAAACATCCCCCTCCTTTGTAAGCGAATTGTAATTTGCGCCGGTTATCAGTCTCGTTCCTACTCCGAAACCGTCTATAGGCGCACCTTTAGAAAGTAGTTCTTCTATCTTGTACTCGTCAAGGTCACTGCTTACCATGATTTTTGTGTCTTTGAAACCGCCGTCGTCGAGTATCTTTCTTACCTTCTTACTCAAATCAAGCAAATCCCCGCTATCAAGTCTTACGCCCTTTAAATCATAACCCTTTGCTCGGAGTTCTTCGCCAACTATGCATGCATTCTTTGCGCCTTGTAAAGTATCATACGTATCTATT
>JASHWD010000062.1 GCA_030044235.1 Candidatus Parvarchaeota archaeon
TCTTCTTTAGTTTTGCCTATGTTTCTGTAGAAATTAGTCAATATGAAAACGCTTCTTTTTTTGCCGTCTTGTAAACCGGCAGAGATAAGCTTTATGCAAGGGGGCAGATAGGCTTCGTTTAATGGGATAACGTTTATCTTGAATTCTCTTTTCTCGGTAGCGTCTCTGTCAGCCTTTTCTTGTGGTTCAAACTTATCGTAGGCTCGGATAAATAAGCTTGCTGCTTCATTTTTACCAGGGGATAAGTTAAAAAAATCTCTGCTGGTATCAATGTTCTCCGGTCTTGCCGCGTTTAAATCAAAATCAGCAACTTTATTTTTGTCGATTGGAATAGAAACTAGCCACTTTTTCTCATTTAGTGAGTACTGCATCCTAAACATGTGCCTTTCTGATATAAGTACGGTGTCGATATCTATAACCGAATAAGGGTCGAAAATTTCATTTTTATACAATTTGTCTTCGTCTAATTTAAAAATTGAGGACAGTCTTTTAACCCCGTAATCTTTTTCTAGACTGTTCTTTAATTGTTCTCTGAGTTCGTCCTTAAGAAAAATAGATATTGTCATTGGTGCGTCTGGAAATAGGTGGTTTACATCGACTCCATTTACGCTTGACGGAAAGGTTTCGTAAGGTATTAAAACATGAAAGCCAGAGCCGCCGCTAAATTTTACAGATAATGTTTTAACCCCTTCTCTTTCTAATTTTTCTACCAACATCTTGCAAAAGATTTTTGATACTTCTAGAACTTTGCAGTCTATGTCTAAGACCATGTCCCATCCGTTTCTTAAGTTTGCAAGTTTTTCCTTTGTAATCTCCTTGCTTAAGTCTAGTGGATTACTCCAGCGTTCCTCGCTTACATGAAAACTAGTTGCGCCGGTTTTTACTAGATTTTCTATATCACCGGGGTACTGGAAAAGCATGGGTCTTTTACCAAAACTTTCTCCATATCTTACGGCGCATTCACGGTTTTTTACATTGAGAAGTTTGTTTATTATTTCTTCATTTAGATAATACTTCAAAATCTCTGAAGGCTTCATGTTATTTGATGCGTTAGTCAATTATTTAAATGCAACAATACCAATTATTAAATAATTATGTTAGGAAAACCAGTAGAAAATGTAAAAATAAAGAAAGGGGAATCGATAACAAGTCTAATCGAACAATTTAAAGTATCCGGAGGTTTTACCGCTAAGAAATTAGCTACTGCCTGCGAAATTTTTAAAGAAATGCAAGACGATAAAGAATGTTTAAAATTTCTTTCTTTTCCGGCAGATATAATTTCCACCGGTACAAGAGGCGTGATAAAGGACTTAGTGAAAAATAAGTTAGTAGACGTTGTGATAACTACCTGTGGCATGATGGATCATGATCTAGCCAGGGTTTGGAAAGATTATTACACCGGAACTGAGGTAGCTAACGATGCGGAATTAAGGGCCTCAGGCATAAACAGACTTTACAATATTTTTATACCTGATTCTAGTTACGGAATTGTCCTAGAAGATAGACTTATGCCACTACTAAAAGAAGCAGCTAAACTTAAGAAAGAATACTCGACAAGCGAGTTAATCGCATTTATAGGCGAAAAAATTAAGGATGAACCAAAAGCCGAGGAATCGATAACTTATTGGGCTTGGAAGAACAAAATTCCGATAGTGATACCTGGATTTACAGATGGGAGTTTCGGTTCTCAGATATGGATGTATTCGCAAAAAGACAAAGAGTTTAGAATAAATACGATAGCGGACGAAAACCTTTTAGCTGATAGAGTATTTACTGCTAAAAAAAGCGGTGCGTTGATGATGGGCGGCGGAATATCAAAACACCACGTTATTTGGTGGAACTTGTTTAAAGACGGTCTTGATTACGCGATATACATGACGACTGCGGTCGACTGGGACGGCAGTTTATCCGGGGCAAAACTCGAAGAAGCAATATCTTGGGGTAAAATAAAACCTAAGGCAAAATATGTGAATGTGGAGGGAGATGTTACGATTCTCTTGCCGTTGCTTTATGGTTCGTATCTAGGGTGAAAAATATGAATGTAAGTGAAATAAGAGATGGGATGTCAAATGTAGAGTTCTCAGGCGAAGTTGTAGAGATATCGGAGCCTAGAGAAGTAATAACTAAATTTGGTAATACGACTGTAGCAACAGCGAAAGTGAAAGACGAAACAGGAACAATAAGTCTTTCTCTCTGGGGGAAACAAATAAGCACTGTAAACGTTGGAGATAAGATTGAAGTAACCGGTGGCTATACTCGCTCATTTAAAAATGAAATAAGTGTAAACGTTGGTAAAACCGGCTCTATAAAAAAGCTTGATTACGAAGGTTAATAGCAAAATTATTTCTTATTTAACCATTCTAATATCTCTTTTGCGTGTTCAGCTGGAGAAACGTTAGGATAAATCTTAATTATTTTTCCTGTGCTATTGAGGATAAAAGTAACTCTTTTAGAAGAACCTGAAATAGACTTGATACCAAGTTTGTTTACCAAGTCTTTTTTAGAATCACTCAATAGGACAAAATTTAGAGAATATTTTTCCTTGAATTTTCTGTGAGATTCAATATCATCTACACTAACTCCATACACAGGTATACTATTTCTTTTGAACTCCTGCATTTCATCCCTAAAATTGCATGCCTCTTTTGTACATCCGGGCGTGTCATCTTTTGGATAAAAGTAAATGATGTTAATTGCGTTGTTTAAATCAGATTTTCTAAAGAGTTTCCCGGAGTCAGAAACAAGTGAGAAATCTGGAAAATCTTCGCCCTCTTTAACTTTCATATCGTGTAATCTACAGGTTTTACGTCTTTTACGTTTAGCGATATGTTTTCATTGAACTTATTTGGAACACCGAATATTTCAACTTCATATAAACCGAATGATATATCGGTGACTTTGTTTTCTATACTTTCAGCTCTAGATAAACTAAGAAGTTTTTCAGCCGTTTTATCAAAAAAAGATGCACGGATAGTTGAAAGTCCATCATCCAGTATTCCCGAAATAAATAATGTTTTGGATATAGCGGCGTCGCCATGTTCAGGACATTTGTCGATAACTTTCTTTTTACAGATTCCACACCTTATAATAAATATGTTATTCGTGAAAAGTCTTACAACGAAACATCTTATTTGATAGATTTTTGAATCATCTTTGACATCGCTTATCCTTTGATATTCTCTCCTGTTAGCAGCTGGTTTTTCCGACATAGCGTTCTTTGTAACTTTTATTGCGCAACCGCTGCCGAGGTTAAGTTCATATTTTTCATTTAATTTATTTTTTCTTGAATAAGCGTTTGCTATAGATATAGTATCCCCTTCAGAGGCTTCTTTTTCTATATACTCAACTTTATTCGCATCCCAAATTACAACATTTATTGAGCCGCTCTGGTCTTGGAGAACAATGTTAACAACTTTAGATTTCTTACCTTTTATCATTATTTCACGAGGCGGAAACTTTCTTTTTATTGTTGCTGTAATATTTATGTGGCCTATTTCATCGGTTATATCTACAATTTTGTAGTTTCTTCTTATTGGTACGACCCCATTTTCCGTGGCAACCATCCTTAAAGCTGCACTTTCGGTTAGATTTTGAAACTCCGACAATTTCTTTTTTATAAGATCTCTTACTTTGTCTTGCTCAATTCCTAGCTTTTCAGCTACGGCTTCAATCAGCCAATCTTCGTTTTCCATTATTTTATTATATGATTCACAAGAGTGTGGATTTGCTTGAAAGCCGAAGGTCCACGGCCCTCATAATACACTCTCACAAGCGGCTCAGTGTTTGAAGGTCTAAATAACATAAAACCATTTTCTAAGATTATTTTTATACCGTCCATTTCTATTCTATTTTTGTAACCCTTTAAGTTTTTCTCTATCTCATTCATTTTTCTTTTTATGCTATCCTGATCTGAGAAGGCTAAAGAAATGTTCCCATAATATATCTTTGGAAATTCATCAACTAATTTGCTTAATTTTTTGCCGGTGCTTTGTATAACCTTTCCTATCAATATCCCAAGTAGAATTCCATCTGAGAAAGGATAATATTTTCCAAAGTAAAAATGTGAAGCGGTTTCTACCCCAAAATCATATTTCTTGGTCTTCATCTCTACTTCTACATTTGGTCGGCCGGTCTTTACGTATTTTACTTTTGCGTAATTTTCTAATAGACTAGAACATGCGATGGTAGCAACAATTTTCTTTAATTTTAAATATTTTATTAAGACCATCGAAGTAATCATTGGGTCCAAAGCCCGGCCCTTGTCGTCCACTATCATTCCGCGGTCGCCATCAGCATCAAGTTGTAATCCAAAATCAAGATGCTCTTTTCTCACAAGATTTCCTAAATCCTTGCAGTTTTCTATGCTAGGTTCTGGGACAAGTCCATAAAAATCACTTGATGGCGAACTCCTAAGCATAAAGGTTTTTGCGCCAATTTTATTAAAAGCAAATTGGGCTATAAAGGTAGTTGAACCGCCCATTGAATCTATTCCCAATTTAAGGTCGATTTTCTGGCCTTTTGTTATAAAATTAATATATTCATCATCATAGTTGAATGGAATTAGTTTACCGAAGTTATCATTAAATTTTTTTCCTTTATACGTTTTTTCGATATCTTCAGGAGTAAGAGTTACGCCATCTACATATGTTAGGATTCCGGTATATTCCATTGGATTGTGAGAGGCGCTTATACATATTCCACAGGCCTTTTCGCGAATCGATGCAAATGCGGAAACTGTAACCGGGCCCATTCCAAGTTCATAAACGCTTGCGCCGCTATGTATTAAACCGCTAGTAAAGTTGTCTTTTATTCTTATGCTACCTAAGCGATTGTCATAGTTAAGAAAAATATTTTTCTTTCTAAGTAAAGTTGCTATTGCTCTGCCGATTTTAAACGCATTTTCTTCATTTATCTCGGAGGGATAAAGTCCACGTATATCATATTTCCTAAAGATTTCCATTAAGTAAAAATTAAACTTTCAAATAAATATCGTATCTTTTTATATTTATAGATTTTTGATCGATTAAAGAACATTTTAAATATATGTTGTGTATACAATTTTTATAGAAGAAGATTATGGCAATTTTCAATAGTAATCTAGACAAATTAAATCAAGTTTCTTCTGTGACACAACTTGGAAAAGCAAGTGAAGTAGCGGCTGAGCCCGGCAAAGAATTTATTTTTAGACTAAGAAATGGAACTGAAGTAGGTAGAGCTAGGACTCTAGGAGATTTTTTATCTAGATTAAGAACAGTGCCAATAGAGTCTATAGAATACCATTTTAATGGAAGACACTTCTCACCATGGCTTAGATACTTAAAGCTTAATCAACTTGCCGATTCGATCGAAAAATTAACTTCTAAGGGCGAAAGATTACGAGAAGACATACTTGAACAGGTAAGCAAAGTCTGGCTAAAATAAGCCTTTGAAAATAAGCTTAAATTTGGCAAATAATAATAAGGATAATGTTTGGAATTCAGATGATAGTTGAACTATCAACGATAATTATCTTTTTACTTAGTGCCGTACTAGCTGTATACTTAACGAGAAATTATCTGAGAACAAAAGCACTGAGTCTTTTTTTCTGGAGCGCAGGGCTTTGGTTATTTTCATTGGGCGTCGTATTAGAAATAATATTCGCGTTCGGGGTATACAGCGAATTTCTTATTGCCGCTTATCTTTTCGTTGTAGCCTTACTGGTTAATTCATTAGCACTAGGCTCTATGGCGCTTTTGAAAAATAGAAAGTTAAAGTGGTCTTATTATATATTTTCACTTGTGACTGAAGGGGCTTTAGTGTATGCCGTAGCTGTAAGTAATATCGGAAATATACTTTTTAACTATGTCGTTTGGGACAATATTCCGTTATTGATAGTCCTAGTGTCCCTTGTAATAACATTCGTAGCAGCAATAATACTTGTAGTTATAGCCGCGCTCACTTACTTGAGAACTAAAAACTTAAAAATGTTAAGTATAATCGCCGGTGTAATTGTAGTTACGATAGCCGGCACTCTTTATATCGTTCAGATACCGGTATTTCTTTATTATTCTGAATTTATTGGTATAGTCTTGCTTTGGTTTGGCTTCTTCAGCTTTAAATCACCTAAGCAAAAAGCAAGCGCAAATAGAAGTAGAGGGTAATTTCTATGATACCTATCCTGCTAGATAGGTTTACTACCGGGTTTTCTCTGTCAATACATATAATTCTAGCTTCGATTGGTATAGCCTTGCCCATAATAATGTCGATTATGGAGTTTATTGGCATTAGGGTTAAAGACCAAGCTTACATTCTCTTTGCAAAGCGAATGACGCCGGTTTTGATAGTTTTATTTGCTGTTGGAACAGCCTCTGGTATATTAGTCGCTCTTGAACTTTTCTTTTTATGGCCAAACTTTATGTCTCTGATAAGTCAAGTAGCAATACTTCCGTTCTATATAGAAGTATTCGCGTTTTTTGCCGAGGCGATATTCCTTGGGATTTACGCTTATTCTTGGAATAAAAAACTTGGAAAGTATACCCATTGGCTTATGTCTCTTGTAGTTGCTGGCGGAGCAACTGCTTCTGGCGCCTTGATAATTATGATAAACGCTTTTATGAATACGCCAACTGGTTTTAATATACCCAATTATCTGGCAACGGGGGTTCTTAGCGATATAAATCCACTAGCTGTATTTACCTCGGCTTCCGTCGCGCTTGAGATGGTCCACGGCATATTTGCGTCTATTTTCGCGGGCACTTTTATATTCTTAGGGTTCTTCATATGGAAACTTTACAAGAGCAAAAGCACTTTAAGAGAATATTACAAAAAGGCCGTAAAAACAATGCTCATAATAGTCATGATTGCTGTTCTAGTCTTAATAATCTCTGGTATATTAAGCATACAACAATTGATACATACGCAGCCCGAAAAATACGCGGCACTAGAAGGAAATTTAGTAAATTCTAGCTCTAGTGCACCAGAACGCATAGGCGGCATACCGGTTACATTTGCAAATGGCTCAACAGGTTTTGAATACGATATATTAATCCCCGGTCTTCAAGGTTTACTTGCCGGCGGGGCCGTACCAGGTCTAAATCAATTCAATGAATCTACATGGCCGCCGCTTATAGTTCATCCAATGTTTGATGCGATGTTTTTTATCGGTCTGGCATTAGGAATTTTCTTACTTTTTGTTCTAGTCCTTCTTATATTTAATATTAGAAAAATTAAAAAATACATCTCGGGATTAAGGAAAGGATATGTACGTGCTAAGTTGTTATGGCTTAGCTCTATAGACCCGTTAATAAATAAAACTTGGGTTATTCTAACCGTGATAGCCGCTGTATTTTCGGTTATTTTATTAGAAGATGGTTGGGTAATGGCGGAACTTGCAAGACAACCTTGGATAATCTATAATGTGATGACAGTAACCCAAGCCGGAAACCCATCGTCTTCAATAATACCGATTTTAATCGCGCTTATCGCGTTTTATATAATAATCGTACCTTTTACTATCATAGTTCTAAAACGAGTTACAAAACAAGGTAATCTAGAAAACGATTTGAAGAAAATAAATAAGGAGGAACAATGAACCTTTCGTATCTTATTAATTATATAATATTGGGCGGTTTTATTTCGCTCTTTTTGATAGAAGTCGGAGTTGCGATTTCCGCGCTGGCTTTATGGAAGACGTATAAAAATGAACTAAAGCATTATCTTACGCCTATATGGGAGATCGATGGCACATTTGCAGTTTTTTATCTTGTAAATTTTGAAGCCACATACCCACAGTTGTTACCGGCTTTAGGATTGATGTATATTTTCCCGGTTCTTTTCGGAGCAGCTTTTTTGATATTTAGAAATGCCTTCATAGCTTATTCCGAAATGACCGATTCAATAAGTAAGGAAAGGTCGTACATAATTGTCTACGCTGTGGCGACGCTGGTAATAGCCTTTTTTGCTATATCAGTTTTAGCTTCAGGAGTGAGCGGAGCAGGCGCAAATCTTGCTTTACGCACATTGAACGTAACGACTATGCTTTTTAACCCGTTTAGTTTGCTTCTATTTGCTTCGGCAGCATTTATTGCGGTTTTCATGGCAACTGTCTTCTTTAATTTGAAGCCATTAAGGAAAATAGTTTGGTTGCCACTGATTGCAGCGATTTTGATAATTTTATTGGATCTTTATGTTTACGTTCCTTACATGTTTTCTAATATTTTTAATAATCTAATCTTTTTGTCTATTGTTATCGCAGCCCTAATTTTGTCTCTTGTAGCGTATTACACGTACAGTAAATATACAAAGGCGCTAGCTTTCTTGGGTTTATTCTTGGGTGTAATATTCTTTGGAGTATTACAGTATCCTTATTTGTTTGGAGGCACTACAAATATCACGGCTTATCTCAATAATTCCGCCATTTCTCAGTACGTTTTAATTATAACAATTATAGGCGGAATGTTTGTTTTGGCTTCTTTGGCTTACTTTATACGTATAAATTATTCTAAAGAATACGAAGAAAATATAAAATACTAATTGTAAGCAGAATCGTGATGGTCGAATTTTTCGAATACAACTTTACAAGAATTCTTATCAATCGAATATAAAACTACGAAAGAGCCAACATGGGCTCTCCAATAACCTTTTAGAGGGCCTCTTAACGGCTTGTAGTGTTCGGGTTGTGTGCTTATCTCGTTCATTTTAGATAAGGTAGCTTCTAGCGTTTTCTTATCTTTCCTACCTAATTTTTCAAGAGTTTTTGAAAAGTCCTTGGAGACTTCTATTCCGAATGTAGAGTTATTCTGATAAGAGCTAACCCTGCAACTAAATTGCTCATATTCCATTCGATTATAAGAAAAAGACATATATTAATACTTTTCCTATTATATAATAGTGAAAATTATTAAATGCCCTTAGATGGACGTTTTAGGATCGCAGCGATACCGCCAAGGCTATAAAGCTGCTGGCCATCGCTAGATTCTTTCGATATAAACTCTATCCTTACTTCGCTTTCTTTCGCTTTATAATAAAACTCGTTCTTTTTTATATCTTCTACGCCAGAAGAGATAAGTAATAGTTCTACGTTGGCAGAATTTAGTTCTCTTCTTACCGCCTCTTCGCCATAAGCAGAAAGATTATCATTTTTTGCTATGCTTGCCATTAATTTTTGGACATATTCTTTTTCTATAACCACTCTTTCGTTCACTAGAACATCGCGGCTCTTTTCTACTAACTCTTTTAAGCCACTTTCGTCCGTGTAACTTATGCTTTTTGTGCCTACCACTATGTTCTTTAGATCTGTTGCGAGATAGCCACTATCAAGAAAATTTTCCTTTGCAGGCCCCGGCCCTCCTATTATTATGCCGGCTAAGCCTTTTCCAAAGAAAAAGGATTTTGCTACTTCACCGATTTCTTTATAGAAATCTCTTATTAAGCCCTCTCTTTCTCTGGCGAAACGAGTTGCAGATTGGCCACCTTTTGAGAACTTTCCGGGGACAAGAGATTTTATGTGTTTAAGCATCGTGATTTTTGCCCCTTCGAGAAGACCAAACGTAGCCTCCCTATGGTCTAAGACTATAAGTCCGTATGAATTTCCTTGCTGGTACATCGCTTTAAGCGGCTCTATTATAAAGTGCTGATCGCACCTATAAAGTCTTATATCAGATTTTTGCGGTGGTTCCACTTCCCAGACTTTTATATCGGGTTCCCCCTCTTTTTCAGAAACGTTCCCGCAAAAGACGACAAGTCCGTTTGCAGGCGTCATCCGTATGAGCCTTAGCTCATTAGATATCTTTTCTAGTGCATCAATTACATTTTTTCTGTTGTTTCTATCTTTGATGTTCGAAGCAGTACTTTTTTCTTCTGCTAGTTGTCCCCTTATTATGTCTAAGCTAAATCCTGCCGGTACATAAACTGTTACCAATTCAGTATGTCTTCCCCTTATCCCTTCGAGATATTTTATAAGATTTAGTATTTCAAATTCATCCATTTTCATAAAAATGTCAGCAGACCGCTACCTTTCCAGCGATTACATCTTTGGTTATTTCGCTTATCTTAGAAAGTTCAGCATTTACCAAATCAAGTATTTCTTTTTTCTGATCTTGGCTCGTCTTTTCCAAAGTCTCTACAGCTATCATAATCGGCTGGTCCAAAGGCCGGCCTATTCTTCCGACGGTCTTTATATTGACTTCCAATTTAGAAGCATTGTATATCTTTTCTGCAAGTCGAAATGACAAAAGATTATAAATCTTTCCGATATGATTTACTGGATTCTTTCCTGCGGAAGCTTCTAAGCTCATTGTTCTATTTGGAGTTATTAGTCCATTTACTCTGTTGCCTCTGCCAACCGCGCCGTCATCGCCGTGTTCGGAACTTGAGCCAGTAACGGTTAGGTAACAACCGTTCTTTCCTAGGTTCTTATTATCCATCCCGTTTAGAGTTATTTTTATCTTTCTTCCCAATGGCGTGAAATTAAACTCTCGCGTTAGTTCTGTCATTATCTCATTTTTCTTTTTAAAGTAATCAGAAACAGAGTTTATATACCTATCAACGAATGCCATAGCGATAGTTATATCGATTTTGTTATTATTTCTTACGCACATTACTTTTACGTCTTCTCCGGAGAAAGGAAATTTCTGTTTAAATTCCTTAGAATTAGAGTATCTCTCAATATTCAAGACCAGTTTTTCAGATTCTGTTAGAGGCGCATACCCAACACCAAAAGAAGTGTCGTTTGAACCTATTCCGTCTTCAGATGAAAATGCGCTTGAGAGATTAGCTGAACCACTTTTTGTTTCAAAGATGTAATTTATCGACTCCGGATTTAAGAACCTTAGATTTTTGGAAATCCATTTATTGGCAGAGTCGACAGCGATCTCTCTTACAGGTATTTCTACGCCATTAAAGTTGTCTGTGGCCCTGCCAGAAAATAGAACTGATATAGGCTTTATTACATTTCCGCCCCCAAAATCCGGTTCGGTTTTACCACCTATTATTTCCAATTTGTCAACATTATGGTGCAATACTTTACCGAAGGCTTTAATGTAATATTTACAAAGTTCCTCTGAGAAAGATTCCGCAATTGAATCAGCGATGTAATCTGGATGTCCTAAACCCTTTCGCTCAACTATCTCTATCTTTTGTTTCTCTAACGGAGTACCCCTTACTTTTGTTATAAAAATATTTCTTTTCACCATATAATAAAAGGTCTAGCATTTAACTATTTTAAGGGATATTAATTAGCATATCCTATAAAAGTTATGAAGCTATTGGATTATATCTATGGGCTTGGCTTATTCGCAGTAATAGGCGCATATGCGTTTCTTCATATAAACGTAATCTGGGTAGTCGGCTATCTTATAATATTACTAGTCGCAGATTTGATGCCCAAGCAGATACTCATAGAATCGTTAATAGGAATAGTTTTAGTGGGAGGATCACTCTTTTTTGCTCTGAGTGGGCAATCAACAATAGCAGTTTTGGCTAGTTCATTTTTGCTTATAACCGCCGGCTTGCCGGGTATAATAATCTATACCGTTACAACGGTTGTCTTCCACGGTTATTCCGCAGTTCAGACAATAACTCTAGTTTCTACGGCTGTTTTAATAATATTAATAATACTGCACGTAGCAAGGTTCATTTTGAACAGGATACTTTTCGTTACTTTTTACATACCAATAGTCGATTTTCTGCCATTGATAATAGATGCAATCATAATAATCGCAATGGTTTACCTGACCGTCGGTGCAGGGTCGCCGTTTTATAACACACTCCAAAATGGCGTTAATTTTTTAGTTAAACTAATATAACAGAAAACTATTATAAAATAGAGATGTTGTTATTAGATAATCCTCTGAGGGCCGCTAGCTTAGCACGGTTGGAGCATTCGACTGATAATCGAAAGGTCCTGAGTTCAAATCTCAGGCGGCCCATTTAATTATCTGCGCAAAATTTATGTTTTCTATCTCGTATAACTGTGAAGCGAGCCCTGTCTTTTTATTCTGCGCCTAACGCTATGTTTGGCGGCTATAAGAAACTCTTCTACAAGGAACACCAGAACAAGTTCTATGATCGCAAGTATCGCAGTAACAATAATAAAATCAAATAAACCGCTGATTTTCAGAAAGCCGGCGTATATAAGAGCCACTTCTTCTACAAAAGAAACTATGATCGCTGAAAGTATCAGCTCTGTAGTTATTCTTCTCAGATTTTTTCCAAAAACAGGCACGTACATATAAATAAATTTTTATTAACTGAATCAATTCTTTTAAAGTTTAACATCATTTAAATATCTTTATTTGCATTAACTAATAATGTTGATAGAAAAGAAAACGCTGCCCAGGCTATTTAATGCGATTTTGAAAGGGAAAAAAACTTTTGACGAGAGACTTGCTGATTTTAATTGTAAGCCAGGGGATATTTTAGTAATAAAAGAATGGAATCCAAAAACCAAGAGATACACCGGAAGAGAGATAAGGAAAAAGATAACTTACGTTTCAAAAACAAAAGATATTAATTTTTGGCCAAAAAAAGACATCGAAAAATACGGGCTGCAGATAATCGGATTCGAAGTGGAACAGAGAAGATAATTATTTAATTCTTAGTATAGATCGCGATGTTCCTTCTAATTTTAAATATGGACCGAGGGGGATTTGAGCCCCCAGTCTCTCCC
>JASHWD010000063.1 GCA_030044235.1 Candidatus Parvarchaeota archaeon
CTTGTTTTATTCCTATAGTATTTGCGAGGATAACCAGTTCTCCAACCTGAAAATTAATCCCTATATCTGGCGAAATACAAAAGACAACCGCGTCTGATATACTAAGTACAGATGCTATTATTGTAGGCGCGTCCATATCTCCTGGTGTGTCTATCAATGTTATATTTTTCCCGCCGTATTTGAATGAGAAGAATGAAACGTCCTCCTCCGCGCCTTTCCTTTGCTGGAGTTTGTTAACTAGAGTAGTCTTACCTGACTTATACGGGCCTATAACACTTACTGAAAGCGAATTCATATTGCCTTTTCAAGATTAACATTTAAATACTTTTTTGTCCTGCGAGCGTTGTAGCTTAATTGTTTTCCTGTAGTTTTAATGGTATTTTAACTACAATGCCATTTTAATTAAATTTGTAATGGCAAGTATTATATAGTATTTAGACAAAAGGATAAAATAATGGAATACAATTAGATTAATATATGGTATTTTTTTCTGATTATAGAGCCAATAAGTTGAGTTCTAAATTTTGTAAAAATGTGACTATATGACATTAATAGGTTTATTCGGTATTAATTGTTCTGGTAAAGATACAGTAATAAGAAAAATGCAAGAACTAGATAAAACGATTCTTTTTGTTAGAAGTTCTAAAGTTTTTATGTTGGCTATGGGTTACGATGTAGATCCTTTATCTCCAGAAGTACCAAAAAAAGAATGTTATGCTGCGCTTGAGAATCTATCCCAATCCGAAGCGGATTTTATAACTGATAATTATTTTCCAAAATATCTTCGGGCTTTTAAAAATATAAATCCGAAGATTATAGCAACATTTCATGTCGTTCTTTTAAAACGGGATCGCCTTAAAAAGCTAAATTTATATATCGAGAAGCAAAGAGACTGGTATAAAACGGTTTTAGATGGTGCGGCGTATCTAACTGCAAATCTAGATAGTATATGGAGAAGAAGACAAAACTATGATGAAAGAGACAGGGGGCAATTTACAATTGATGAGGTCGGATTGCAATTAAGTGCCGCTAATAGAGAATGGGATAGATTAGTAGTAACACAATTTAAGGGAAGAATACCATATTGTGAAATTGATAATAGCGATAGCTTTGTTGCTATTGACAATGAGAAGAAAGTAGTCGAATCCGCTCAATTAGTGATTAATTTTATGAATAAGATAAAAAATGGTTCATCATCTGGTGGCGATAACGTATAAAGTGCCAAATTTTCTTCTTGGGTTTGCTAGTTTTTTATCAAAGTTCCACTTATTTACTTTTCTAAATCCAGCGGATATTAATAAAGAATTTAATTTTTCATAATCGTAAGCCCAGAGATGAGGAGTATAAACTTTATCATCATCTTGGTCTCTAAGACCATAATTCAAAAGATCTATGTAAGTTTTTATATACGGAAGCAAATTTCTTTTTCCAAACCAGTGATTAACCGCGGTTTTATAAAATTTATTGTCCCTCCCAAAATATTTTTCTATTAGAAGTTCTGCATCTGGTACGCCAATTATTAATCTTCCATTATATTTTAGAATACGTGAAAATTCACTAATTATCTTTTCTGCAGATGTAGGATAATCCAAATGTTCTAAAAAATGCTCATTAAAAATTAAGCTGCAACATTTATCAGGAAGTGGTATCCCTTCTCTTAAATCACAGATAAGATTTGCTGGCGGCACGATATCGATATTTAAAAAGCCGTTTAGTGGGTGATCACCACCACCAACTTGGATTTTTTCTGTGCTTAAGCCATTTTTATTCATTCCCCATTTCTTAATGCCTGCTATGTGGTTTTTGTATAGAAAAATCTCTTTTTTTATATGTCTTAATGCTCTTCCTAATCCATAAGTAAAATTTTTACTCTTTATTATTTTATCCACGGTTTTTTCTAGATTATCCAAATCATTCGTTGCGTCTTTCATTTTAATTTTTATACGGTTTCTACAAACCTGATATTTAATTCATTAACTGTAATTTTACATAAATATATAAATATAGCTATTTCTCTAAATTAATATGCCACAAATAGAAATAGAATATCGTTCGATGGTGGATAAAAAGAAAAACGATGAATTATTAAAGTTCTTAAGTGCTCATGCAGAAAAAGACCTTGGTGAAGACGATAAGACGACCTATTTCTTTATATTGCCAGATAAACTTTTGAAAGTCGTAAATAATATATCAAAAAGATCAGCTAAGCTGGTGCTAAAACTAAATAAAATAGGGCACGGAAGCAATTTTGAAGAGATAGAAATCCCGATCTCTCAATCGGATGTTGAAAATTCCGCAAAAATGTTTGAGTTGTTAGGCTTTACGGATGTGCAGAAATCTTTTCAAAAAAGACATAATTTTATTTATAACGGAGTAGAATTAGCCATTAAATACAGCGAAGAATGGGGCTATCATGTAGAGCTTGAAATAGTTGTGAATAACCTAGATCAAAAACCTGCTGCAGAGAAAAAGATAGCGACGATAGCAAAAGAACTAAACCTAAAGTTGATGACGGATGAGGAATTAAAAAAGTTCACGAAAGAAATTGATGATAAACATAGAGCAGAACGGACCGCAAAAAATGAGTCTCGTCGAACAAGCAGCCAATAAAAACTTGCCGAGTCTTCAATATATGGACTCAGAGACGCTAAATTGGATTATAAAAAACAAGCCGAATTTCAATAAAAATTATAAGTTATTTTCTAATCTTTCAGATGTTAAAAAATTAGTTATAAAGTTTAGAGTCCCCCAAAAATGGTTTTTGAGTTCAAAAATATACGATAGCCTACATGGAGTAAGACATGCATTTAGGTGCATAGTATACTCCGTTTTATTGTCGCGGCAACTCCATTTAGAGAAAAAGGCTGAAATAAATCTCATCGTTGCTGCAGCTATCCATGATGTCTCTAGGGTTGATGATAAAGGGAGTCCGCATGGGAGAAACGCTGCGCTTTGGTTTCATAAAAATTTTGAGGAGGTAATTAAGACATTCAATATCTCTTTAAATAAAAACGATATACGCTTAATCCAAGAAGCGGTAGCTTTGCACGATATACCATACGAGCAATTCGATAAAATACGACCTGGTTTGTATGCCAAAAACAAGGACCTTATTGACGAGCTTAAAGTTGTAGACGCGCTTGATCGTTATAGGTTGCCAAAATTGAAATGGTGGATACGATCTAAATTTCTTAAGATGCGGGTGCCAATAGAATTAAAGCGTTTCGCATACGAATTGGTTGTAAAAAGTGAAAAGGCGCATCTGATGGGAAAAGATAATATAAATAGCGTGTTATTAAGCTTATAAGCATCTAAATGGAAAACGATACTCTGTGGGATAATTGGGCCGATGCGCATGTTTTTTATGATGCGCTAAAACACCAAATTTCTTACTTAAAAGGTAGTTTAACCAAACGAGATGAAATTGAGCAGTGGAAGTACTTAGTCGATGAAAGCCCGAATGGCAAACTTCTCATAAAAAATTCCATGTTTGATTTACTAGAAAAGAAAAAAATTCAATTGTTGCATTTTACAAGACATTTCGATGTGGTAATGGACGAACATAAGTTATGTGCAAGCGGTGGCTGTTTAGTAGGTAGTATATATTGTACTCCCTTAATAAATGAAGATAATGTTTTGCGTTTGCATAATCTAGGTCGATATATATTTAAAAGAGAGTTAAATATGTTTTTAACCGACGCGAAAGCTATGCGTGAAATAAAACCTTTAATTATCGAAATAGACGTACCGAAATCTGTATCTAATAGACTTGCTGGAATTGATTATCTAAGATTAGGGGCGGTACATTTACAAATATTTAAACAACTAGAATATCTTCTTTCACAAGAGGAACGTTATAAACTAAAAAATGTGGTAGTGTCGCGAATTAAAAAATCAATAGAATTTTTGGCTATCTGCAATAAAATACACTACGAAAATTATAAAATTGGCACAAAAGAGTTTTTATACATTTTGAATAACGCGATACAAAATTTACCAATACTGGGTTATATTTACTTCGAAGTAGTCGCAGAATACTTACAGCTCTACTCTACTGATAAAATGACAAACGCCTATAAAGAATTAGGAGAATTTAATAATTGGGGTTATAAAGAATTAATGTTTAATTTGTATCCGGGACTAGGAAAAGACTTTGATCTAGGTCGGTTTAATCCAAATATCCCACAGCTTGCGAAAGAAATTAAAACAATCAAACTGGGAGGGGTTAGTAATGTTGAGCCAGATAAACTTTTTGATTATATAAAAAATAGATTATCATTTTTAGTAAATGCGCGGTTTTTCAATAGCAAAATATCTTCACCCCCATGGGATAAATTAAAATGGGAATTCGACGAACTGGTGGATTATTTAGGCCCTCTACTTGGTCACCTAATACATAGGGAATTAAGAAATTTTAGTAGATATCCAGATTTCTACTTCTATTTTGATCAATCAAAAGCTTTGCAGATATGGAATTATTGGAATAATATAGACGTTATTGCACCATTTAATGGCGTCATGCCAAAAGGTGAACTCGGAATAAATCCAGCACATACCCAATGTAATTACAAAATTTATTTAGGCGAAATATCTGATAAGGGAGGATTTAGCTATATTAAAAAGAAAAGGCAATTGGATTTAAAAATTATTCCACGCCTAGTTGATTTAAAATATCCCTTTATGGGAAAGATACAGAATAAGTTAGCTGAACTAGCATTAGATACATAACATTCTACCGCTCAAGGACGCCCACCCGCGCTTGCGTTTTATTATTCTAATAATATTGTATAAATAACCTAACTTTTCATTGATGTTGTAGTTTAATTTTTTCCTGTAGTTTTAATGGCATTTTAACTACAACGCTGACGGGGCGGGCTTTATGCAATAAGTTCTTATCTGTGCAAAAAGTCTTAAAGCTGTGAAAGAAGTAAATTAAAATTATTTTGTATATCAGCCAAGGTATTGAAGCTTCTTTTTATATTCTTCTATAGTATCGAATTCTTCGTCTTTTACGACGTCCCCGTTGTTGTCTACATCTATCTGTTTGTAGACTCCGCCAAGTTCCACGAAGAAACGCCAAACGCCTTCACCTTTAAGAAACTTAAATTCATCTATTTTCATAACGTGCTCATTTGAGATAGCGAGGTATTTTAACATTAATTTTTTTGCTTTTTGTGAGCCGAATTTTGGCTGATAGCCGCCCTTGCCCTCGGTATAATATCTTTTTTGTACTAAAACTACCGGCTTTTGTTCTATAGAGTTCTCTCTTACGACTTTAAGAAACGCTCGGCTTTCCTTGTTTTCTCCGTAGATGTCAAAATCTTGATTGCCGGATGTATGGACTCTATAACGTTTTACCCTGACTATGAATGCCATTGCGATCAATATTGCGCCAACGATAGCTATGAACTCGCCCTTGTAAAGAATGTATTCGATTATCCCCCCAATAAGAGTAAGGATTCCAGCAACCAACAATGGTTTAAGCAGAGCACTGTCATAATTTATCGCAGTTATATGCTGGTAGCCGACTTCACTGAAACCTCCGCGTTCCAACTGAAGCAGTCTTTTGCTAGTCGCGTAGTAATTCTTATAATGCGCTTCTATCTCCTCGTCTTCGTCTAGGTAGTCTTTTAA
>JASHWD010000064.1 GCA_030044235.1 Candidatus Parvarchaeota archaeon
CATATTGCGCCTATTTTGAAAATTTCAAGATAAACTAAATAAAATACGGCTGCTACGCCGCCTAAAGATAAAGCGAAGATTATGTATAAAAAATATTTTATTATTTCTTTTTTATTTAAAAGCGCGTAAACTATTGAAAGGACCAGCATCACGGAAAAGAAAGCCATACCGTAATAGTATAAGCTTATTCCGAAAAGAGTCGAATAAGAACTGGTTATAACTTTTCCACAGTCCACTACTGTATTGTATATGCTGCAGGAGTTTTGTGGTATTATGTTAAAACTGAACGATAGGGAAAGATAGACCATCGCGCCAAGACCAATCGCGCTGAAAGCAATTAAAAGATAGCGATATAACCTATAATCTTTTTTGTCTTTCTTCATACGTAAGGAAATCTATCCCTTTTTGTTTATCGCAGAAACTAAGACCTTTATTGCGGCGTCTATCTCCGCTATGTTTTTTGCCCCGGTGCAGACAATCTTACCAGTTCCAAACAAAAGGAAAGTTATCTTTGAATTGACTAATTTGTATACTAATCCTGGGAACTGTTCTGGATTATATTCAGTTTCGTCTACGGCGTAAGCGATTTTATTTAAGTCTAAAGGCCTGTTAAGATTCCCGCTCGCTACAATATTCTGTATTTCGACCTTCCAGCCTGGCTTTACGCGAACGCCTATTTTTTTAAGTTCTTTGATAAGTTTGTCCATAGCGTTCTTTATATCATCTTTCGATCTGCCGCCTGTGCATACAAGCTTTCCACTTCCAAAAACAAGAAAAGTAACGTGTATATCCTCTAATCTAAAAACAAGTCCAGGAAACTGTTCTGGGTTATATTGGGTGTTAGGCAGTTTCTTGAGTTTTTTAAGCGGTATGGGTACCTTAAGCGATATGCTCGCTACTATGTTTTCGACTTTATAAAGTTTTGCCATATACTCTTATATACTTATTCGTTTTAATATTTATATTATAAACTACAATATATATTATAATTTAGAGAAAGGAAAGTATTTATACTTATTTATTTCTACTATTTTACAGTAGTTATATGAATGTAAACCTCTTAGAAAAACGAACAAAGAAAGGCCTTCTAGAAAGATTGCTAATCTTCGACAGAGTAACGCGCTGGGAAGACGAATTCATGAAAAGACCCTCATACCGACTTAGCATAGATACAGGAGACAGCATTGACGAAGAGCTGAGCGCTAGGCTCACCTATGCGGTAAGAAGAGCTTATCCGGAATACAAAGATGTTCTTATCGCGGTGTCAGATAAAGAGAGCGAAATTCCAAACATTGGCGTTTACAAAAAAGCAAGCGCCGACCGCGTTTTTGTTGTTCAAAATCGTAGGTATGGTCAATTTATTCTAGATCTATTTACTGACAAAAAACTTGAATGGACGAGAAACGCTATGAAGTCACGGTTTAATCATGAGATCGGGCACTATGGTGGAAATCATTCAGAAACTTATGCTGAGTTGTACGCCCTCTCGAAGGATTCTAATCCATTGGATTCATTTGCTATTTACAACGCTATAAAAAGCTACACACTTGGTATGCCTTTGGACAGGGCACTTGAAAGCTCATTGGACCACTACAGTGATCACGGTTGCGAAAAAGACGGTAGATGTAATTTTTCCTTTCCTATTAAGGAAAGTGCAAAGATAAAGATATTAGAAAAGTCTAAAAAATATTTGGAAGAACTAGAAAAGATTTATCGGTAGTTATGAAAATCGAGGAAATTTTAAAGGATCAGGCAAAAAGATTTTCTAGGGCTATAAAAGAAAATTATAAAGGCTTAGCTGTTTCCATTGGCGCATTAATCGGAGAATACGGAATAGACATAGGACCTACGCACGGGGCTTATGGAGGGATACTTGGTCCAGTTGGACACGTTTTAATGGGTCCGGTATTTATGAAAGCAGGCGACGCCGTACATTCTTATGTAGGAAAAGGGAATAAACGATTTTATGAACTAGCTATTATTGGTATAGGCAACGTGGGATTTCAGGTTGGAAAGGCGATGTACATTTTTGATTTTGCAGGAGTAGGCCATGATTTTGAGCCGGATAAAATACTTCTGGGCGTTGTCGGCGGATTAGTTGCGATGGCTTATGATCATTTTACAAATCGTGAAGTATTAGCTTGTGATTAGGGTTGTTATTTTGGTGTATAAGAATAGTTTATCTAAAAACAGATATAACTAAGTTATCTTTCTCGACAGAAAGGTTCATTATCTTTAGCAGTTTGCCCTCTTTTTTCATAGTCGCGTTTGTCTTTGAAATTATGTCACCTAATATTTCGTCTATTGTGGGTGAAACCTTTGATCCGTTTAACGTTATGTTCAATCTTATTTGATCTTTTCTATTAAGTCCAAATTCTTTTCTTATTGATTGCACCGCACGAATTATTTCCCTTTTTAACCAAAGCTTACTTACTTCTTCGTTTACGCTCTTGTCAAGCACAATCTTAGAGTCTTTTCCGTCTATTACTTCAAGGTTCTTAGACTTTGATTTTAAGACGAGATCACTATCAGATAATTTGTATTCTTTAGAATCTGCGTATATATCAATTCCATGGCCTATATGTCTTGCTATAGTGCTCTTTGTTAGTTCTATAAATTTTGCGGTTATTGCAGTAACTTCCTCCTGTTTATATCTTTGTGCAAGAGCTTTGAAGTTCAATTCACAATCAAAGTCGCTTTCATTAAGTTCGTATCCTATGTGTAAAACGTTTCCCAAAGTCTGTAGAATCTCTTCAAGTATTTTGTCTCCTGATATTCCCGGCAAAAACATAGAATCTATCGGTCTCTTTACAGGTAATTTCATTTTTTCTCTGGCTGCTAAAAGATCCTGCAGAAGGCTCATCGTTAATGTCATCCTGTTCTCTAAGTCGGGTTCTATTAAGACCTCTTTTATTTCCGGGAAATTCGACAGCATTACACTTTTTCCACCGTTAACAATGCCATTTGCGTATTCTGATATGTACGGTGCAAATATTGAAAATACCGGTGCGAATTCTCTTAATACACTTGAAAATGTTTCAAACGCGGCACTGTCCTCATCGTCAAAAATCCTCGATTTAGCAAGCTTAATATAAGTCCTGCTAAAATCATTTGTTAAGAAATCTACTAAGCCGTTGACCGCATAGTCGGTTCTAAAATTATCAAGATATCCCTTAACGTTCTTTTTTGTACTGTTCCATCTGGATACGATCCATCTGTCTTCGAGTCTAAAGCGCTTGTTTTCTTTATCATGTACTTTGAATAAAGGCTTTGTAGAAGAATAGAGATTGCATAGATTATAGATAACGTTTATTGTTTTCATCTCGTCTTTTACAGCCTCTAATGTAAACACGACTACGTCGTCCAATCCTTTTCTTAAGAGAGAAAGCCTCAAGGCGTCTCTGCTGTAGCCTTCTTTTATTAATTCGGATGGCGGTTTGTAATTCCCTTCACTTTTAGAAAGTTTATTCCCGCCTTCTCCAACTACAAATTTGTGCATAAGAACGTTCTTGTACGCCAATTTGGAAGTGGCCAAATAACCCATAACCAAAAGAGCATAAAACCATCCGCGTATCTGGTCATTGCCTTCACAGATGAAGTCCGCTGGGAACCATTTGTCGAATTCATTATGTTTAGATGGATAATCAAGGCAAGCGAACGAAGCCGAGCCGGAGTCCAGCCAGACGTCTACCAAGTCATTTACTCTCGTTGAAACGCCACCACACTTGTTGCATTTTATTTTTACGCCCTCCAAATTTGCTCTATGTAAGTCTTTTATTTTCTTTTTTCCGCTTAGCTTTAAAAGTTCGTTTTTGCTGCCTATAACTATTTTTTCATGGCAGTCTTTACATTCCCAGATTGGCAACGGCGTATTCCAATATCTTTGCCTGGATATAACCCAGTCCTGCGCATTTGATAGCCAAGACTCGAACATATCCTGTGATATGGGTGGTATCCAGTGTATGTCTTTAGAAGCGGTTATCAGTTCTTTCTTTATTTTGTTTATGTTTAAGAACCATTGGTCGCTTGCCCTAGGTATAAGCGGTGTCTTGCATCTCCAGCAATGTGGGTACTTATGCAAAACTTTTTGAGTCGCTAGTATAACTCCATCTTCTTGAAGATCCATTATTATTTTTTCATTTACCTTTAAGACGTCTTCATTTTCCAGCCAGCCGGCTTTGTAAGTGAACTTTCCATCTTCCGTAACTGGAGATAAAATAGGTAAATTGTTTGCGATGCCGATTTTATAGTCCGACTCACCATGACCTGGCGCGGTGTGAACAAGTCCGGTTCCTTCGCTTATCTCTACGAAAGGTACACCATCCTCAGAAACGAATTTGCCGCCGTCAATCACTTTTCCTATGTGATCTATATTCTCCTTTACTTGCGGAATGTCTGGGAATAGAGACTTATATTTTAAGCCTATCAAGTCTTTTCCGCTTATTTCTTTATTTATCGAATATTTTATTCCAAGCTGATCGAGTACAGCTTCACGGCCCTTCGCCAGAATCACAGTTTTACCGTCTATGTTAGCTTCTAAATACGTGAAATCACTATTTGCAGCTATAGCTACGT
>JASHWD010000065.1 GCA_030044235.1 Candidatus Parvarchaeota archaeon
TGGCCTCACAGAAAAAGAGATCTACAATACGCTTGGCATGGATGTTATGGAGCCAGAGCTAAGAGAAAATACGGGCGAAATTGAAGCAGCACAGAAGAAAGCATTGCCGACTATAATAAATTACAATCAAATAGTTAGCGATTTGCACATGCACACAATTGATAGCGATGGCGCGAATTCTTTGGAGGAGATGGTCAAGGAAGCGCAAAAGCTCGGACACAAATATATAGCAATAACTAATCACAGCAAAAGTCTTAGAATAGCCAATGGTCTAGACGAAGCACGCTTTTCAACATTTAATAAAAAGATAGACAAAGTTAATGAATCCACAGGTATAAAGGTACTGAAAGGCGTTGAGCTAGAGATACTAAAAGATGGATCATTAGATTTGCCAGCGAAGGTTTTAAAAGAGATGGATTTTGTTATAGGCGCGCTGCATCAAAACACAAAAATGCCTAGAAAGGAACTTACTGACAGACTTTTGAAAGCAATAAATTCCGGCCTAATAAACACCGTAGCGCACCCAACTGGAAGGAAGATAGGCGAAAGAGAAGCTTTTGATTTAGATTTTCAAAAAATATTTGAAGCGTGTAAAGCAACTGGCGTCTTTTTAGAAATAGACGGATATCCAGAGCGTTCTGACCTGCCATTTGATTTAGTTAAAGAAGCTAAAACATACGGCATAAGATTTAGTTTGGCAAGTGATGCGCATAGAAAAGACCAACTTAGGTTCATAAGACTGGCAACAGCGATAGCAAGAAGAGGCTGGCTCGAAAAGAAGGATGTAGTAAACTCATTGGATTATCAACAATTTTTGAAGCTAAAAAGATAATCAAGATTTTAAGTTTCACTCAAATACACAATGTATAAAAACTATAGTGTATTAACTTTATTATGGTCGATAAAATAAAAAGTGGCATACTAGGTTTTGATGCATTAGTAAATAGCGGTTTTGTTAAAAACAGTATAACCGCGGTTTACGGTTCTCCAGGTGCGGGTAAAAGTATTTTTTGCACAGAATTTCTAAGAGAAGGTCTAAAAGAAGGCGAAAAGGTATTTTACGTTAGTTTAGAACAGGATTTAAATTCTTTCCTTAAGGGCGCGGAAGCATTAGGTTTTAATGAGTTCCGTGATAATCTTAACAGCAATTTCGTATTTACGAGAATGACTGGTCACGATTTTAAGAATTTTCTTTCGGTGGAGCTTCCAAGAGTATTAGAAGCTAGGCGAGGTAAGCATTCGAGGATAGTAATAGACCCGCTAACTCCATTTTTATGGGAGATAAAAGACGCAGCTCTTCAGAGAAACATATTAGGCGACGCATTCACCATGCTAAGAGAATTTGGAACTGCTATAGTAACGATAGAAAGATATGGGGACCTTAGCAAACTAGAGCTTTCGGAGGAACTAGCAATACCACTTTATCTTTCTGATTCAGTAGTTCTAATGTCTATGGCATATAATCAGAATTTTTATCAAAAAGCGGTTTCAATAATTAAAATGAGATTCTCTGGCCATAGTTCTGGAATGCACCCATTTGACATAACCGAAAAGGGGATCCAGATATTCCAAGACCAGCCCGTTTTCTAGGTTAAATAGTCTAAATAGAAGCGTTTTATTAAATACTAAGTCCGACGCATATTTTTATGGTGACTCTAATTAACGAAGTATTAACTTTGCTTTTAGATACCTCTTATTCTTGGATCAGGATGCTTATAGCGCTTGGCGCGTCAATAGTGATTAGTCTAGCTATAGGGATAGCAGCTGCCAGACTGAAGACAGTAGGTAAAATAGTTGTTCCTATAATAGACGTATTACAAACTTTACCAATACTTGCTTTCTTCCCATTTGCAATTTATGTAGTTGTTTTTCTTTTACCTGGCATAATCGGAATAAACGCGGCGGTCATATTTCTTATAATAACAAGCATGCTTTGGAATATGATTTTTGGTGTATATGAAGCCATAAAAAGTTTACCAGTAGAGCTTGTAGAAATGACAAAACTTTACGGTCTAGGCGTACTCGAAAGACTAAAAACTTTGTATATCCCAGCGAGTCTCCCGCGGATCTCAGAACAGTTGAGCTTGTCTTGGGCGATAGGGCTTTTCTATTTGGTAACAAGTGAGATATTCTCTACAGGAAACCAGAGCTATGCAGTACAAGGTATAGGCGTAGATCTCGCACAATTGGGTATAAGCGGCAACTTTTTTTATTATGCTATCGCTCTAATAATATTCATAGGATTTGTTGTTGTTACTAGACTTACACTTTTTTCTGCTTTTGATAAGATGGCAAATAAATATGCGCTAGCAGGTTACGATACAAAGAAACATAAATCAAGATTTAATCTTAGTTATAAACTTGACCATTCAATACGGCTTCACAAACTTAAACAAGAGTATATAGGAATAAAGACGAGTATAGGTTCTTCCGTTTCTAGACATAAAGACTTTTTAAGAAGATTTGGATACATTTTAGTTGGAATAGTTATCGCACTTATAGCTTTTTTAATATACAGCAATGCAAATCCAAATGCTTTGTCTCAAATAGCTTCTTATGAGTGGCTCTCATTAGTTTCACTCGGGGCATCTTTTTTGAGGGTTTGGGGGGCATTTTTATTAGTTCTAGTAGTAGCGATTCCTATCAGCGTTTATGTAGTTTTCATGACAAAACGCAAGAATTCATATCTGCTTTTGTTCCAGATAATCGCCTCTATACCCGCCACGGTATTGTTGCCTATAATGGTATTTGAGTTGGGTAATAACGGCGAAGCAGTTGCTTTTTTGGTTTATTTCCTTAGCGGAATCTGGTACGTTATTTTTAGTATAATAGCGAGTACTAAGTACTTACAAGCAAATATTGACGAAGTAAGACGCGCTTTCAGAGTGAAAGGCTTGATTGCTTGGAGAAAGATATATTTAATGGCAATATTACCCGGACTTATAACAGGTGCGGTGACCGCAATAGCCGCAGAATGGAATGCAAGTATAATAGGGGAATACTTTACTTCAAGTTCTACCGGCGCGATTCTGACTTCTGTGGGAGTAGGTATCGGTAAATTATTGGATACGGCCCTGTATTCTGGTAATTTATACCTAATGCTTTTTGCTTTAATTAATATGACCGCGATGATAATAATATTTAATATGGTTGTGTGGAGAAGGTTATACGATAAAGTGACATCAGTTTACACTTAATTATGGAAGTAATCTCAGTAGAGAATATAAAGTTTGCTTTCGAAGATAAAGTAAACGCAAGGATAATAGACAACGTTTCATTTTCAACTGGAGAATACGAATTTGTCTCTATAATAGGCCCATCTGGTTGCGGTAAAAGCACGCTCCTTAGGATAATAGCTGGATTAATAGAACCAACGGCGGGGAACATATTATATTATGGCAATCCAGTAACTGAACCTATTAAGGATATTTCATTCGTTTTCCAGGATTCTGCGCTTCTCCCATGGCTTACAAATATAGAAAATGTAAAGATAGGTCTTTCATCTACAGATCTTAAAGACGAAATAAAAAATAAAAAGGCGCTAGATATACTAAAACGTTTTGAGCTGAACGGTTTTGAATACGCATACCCAAATATTCTTAGCGGCGGGATGAAGCAGAGAGTGGGCGTAGCGCGCGCATTAGTTTCAGACCCGAAAGTAATTCTTATGGATGAACCTTTTAGTTCACTTGATGAACTTACTGCAAGAAGTCTTAGAAGCGAAGTATGGAATACCTTAAAAGATAAAAGCCTCCCATTGATGTCGGTTATAATGGTTTCGCATAATGTAGAAGAGGTTGTAGAGCTTTCCGATAAGATAGTTATACTCTCAAATAAACCAAGTCATGTAATAGAAATCAAAAAAATTGAGCTGCCTTACCCAAGGAATAGACATGATAAAGAATTTCAGAAAACAGTAGATGAAGTTTTTGCAAAACTCAGTCCTTAGATTCAGAAAGTTTCCAAGAATCTTTTTGAGAATCATAAGAGCAAATTTCGGTTCTCACAAGAAGGCCTATCATTTCCTTTCTAAATTTTTCTATGTCAGCGTCTCTATTTATTTGCGTTACAAGGTTCTTCTTAAGAAGTACATCAAAGAGCTCTTCCGTCGATGCCTTGTGCGCTTTCCAAAGAAATTCTACCAGAGTTTTTATAGGCTCTACGTTTTTCAATAGTTCACTGAGATCTTTTTTAAGTTCTTTGTGATTTATATTCTTAGCCAAGTCAGTTAAAGAAACTATGCCCTCGTCAACTGTTATAAGTCCCAAAATCTTTCCAGCTTCGATTACAGGAAATATTTCGTCTATACCCTCAAGTGCCTCTCTCGTTATATGAGAAAGCGATGCCGAGCCCCCATTTTCTCTTATTATAGAAAGAACTCCCCTAAGGAAACTAATTTTTGCGTCTATCGGAAAAATTTCATTCATATCTATATTATGTAACGGATTTAGCTATTATAAGTTTTGCTAAGTGAGTTCTAAGTAAACCGGGACGTGATCGGAGCCGTTTATTTTATCCAGTATTCCTGCCGCAGATAGTCTATTTTTAAGCTCATTTGAGACGACAAAATAATCTATTCTCCAACCTATGTTTCTTGTTTTTGCGTCGAATCTGTAACTCCACCAAGTGTAATGTCCGCTTTCTTTTATGAAATACCTATACGTATCTGTATAACCTCGCTCAAGCAGCGAAGTAAACCAAGCGCGCTCGATTTCCGTAAATCCGGCGTTATTTATATTGTCTTTTGGACGAGCTATATCTATCTCTTCATGGGCTACGTTAAAATCCCCGCATATAACAATAGGTTTTACCTTTCGAAGGTCTTCAAGGAAATGCAATATTTTGTCGTTAAATTCCAGCTTAAAGTCAAGTCTACTAAGGTCTCTTCTTGAATTTGGAAAATAAGCGTTAACTAAATAAAACTCTTTGAACTCGAGTGTAAGTACTCGCCCTTCGTCGTCGAATTTTTTATCTCCAATGCCGTATCTGACAGTCAAAGGTTCAGATTTACTGAAAGACATAGTACCGCTGTAGCCTTTTTTGGATTTAGCAAAGAAAACATATGGATGGTATCCAGAATCTGAAAGCTCTATTGGGATATAATCGGATTTTGATTCCTGTATAAGAATAACGTCATATTTTTTACAGTTAAAAACCGTTTTTAAATCCTTTTTTATAGCACTCCTTATTCCGTTTACATTCCAAGAAAGCAACAGCATTAATAAGATAGGTAATCACTTTCTTTAAATCCTTTGCATTTCAGAGTATCGTGCCATTAAAAGTAAGAAAGCCCGAATAACTAAATTATATAAGATAGAAAAATAAATGATTATAATGGCGGTACTGACAAAATCAGAGATATTAAAATTAATAGATAATAAAAAACTAATAATAAAGCCATTTAAAGCTAGTCAGATTGGCGCAGGTTCTATAGATTTGCATCTTGGCAACGTATTTAGGGTTTTTAAAAAATATCATGGCGTATTTAGAGTGGACGATAATGCAGACTATCGAGATATAACGGAAGTTATAAAAGTTAAGAGAGGAGATCATCTTTTGGTAGAGCCAGGCGAGCTTGTTCACGGAATAACCGTAGAAGATATCGCTTTACCTAAGGGCATTTCTGCTAGAATAGAGGGCAGATCAAGATTTGCGAGAATCGGTCTTCTTACTCATTTAAGCAGCGGTTTTATGCAGCCAGGAACCCATGGAAAGATAGTGTTGGAAATAGCCAATCTTTCTCCTATAACTCTTGCAATTTGTCCGGGTACTTCTATATGTCAAATAGTCATAGAAGAAACCAAAGGAGACGGATTATACAGCGGACGATTCTACAAACAAAATAGACCTTAATGTTTATGGTTAAAAGAGTCTTTATAATTCACGGCTGGTCCAGTTCTCCATATTCAGGTTGGATTCCTTGGTTAAAATCAGAATTGGAACAAAAAGGTTTTGAGGTATACGCTCCGTATATGCCAGAACCGGACATTCCCGATATCCAAGAATGGACGCATCTTTTAGAAATGGGCGTCGGCAAACCAGATAAAGAAACTTTTTTTGTAGGACACAGTATAGGTTGTCAGACTATACTTAGGTACCTGCAACATTTGAAAGGAAATCAACAAACTGGCGGTGCAGTTTTAGTTGCGCCGTGGGTACATCTAAATCTTGCGGCATATGAAGATCAAGAGGACGTAGAAACTGCAAAGGAATGGATAGAAACACCGATAGACTGGACAAATATAACCAGACATACAAAGAAATTTTCGGCTATTTTTTCTGATAACGATCCGTTTGTGCCAATCGCAGATTCAAAGATATTCCAAGATAAACTTGGTGCGGATATAACAATAGAAAACAATAAAGGGCACATAGATCAAGAATCTGGAATAGTTAAACTGCAGAGAATATTATCTGAATTACTTAAGATGGCAAAAAACTGATATTTTAGAAAAAGTTTATAAACAAAGAAATAATCCAATACATATGTCAATATTAAAATCGTTTTTTAATCTAACGAACGAGATTTTGCCTTCTGAATTAGCTTATGCACATTGCGATATACCTTGTGGTATTTACGATCCTTACGCGGCCCAATTGGCTGCACACACTATTATAAGAATGGATTCACTTATAAGAGACTTAAAGGTACCTGCTGATAATGCATCGCCGCAAGATCTTGCAGATTATCATGCAAAGCTTTCTAGATACGTGGCGGTTAAGGAACAACACGCTGAAATATGCAAGCACGAAATAGCAGTTCTTTGGGGGGACTATTTCAAGCCAGAGCACTTGCAGTCGAATCCGGACCTCCATACTCTTGTTTGGAATACGCTTAAATCTGCATCAAAATCTAAACAGAGTGTTAACATAGCCGATGCCGAAGCACTTCTAGTCAATGTACAAAAGGTAGCAGAAGTTTTCTGGAAGACAAAAGGAATACCTACCGAGAGAGTAAAGAATCTTTACCCCTCAGAGCACGATGTTGTGCTTCCTAAAGCTTAAACTGTCTTCGGAGGGAAAAAATGGAAAGTAGCGAAAAGAAATACAGGAATCCTACACCCTGTGTGGACGGTGTCCTAATAAAAGATGAGAACGTTTTGCTTATAAAAAGGGGCCACTCGCCATATGAAGGTAAATGGGCGCTCCCGGGCGGCTTCGTTGAATATGGAGAAACAACAGAGAATGCGGTTACCCGTGAATTTCAAGAAGAAACAGGTCTATCTGTAACTATAGACCGCCTCGTGGGTGTATACTCTGATCCTAAACGCGATCCTCGTGGACACAATATCTCAATAACATATCTACTTAGTAATCCTAAGGGAGAGCCTAAAGGCGGTGATGATGCTAAGGAAGCTAAATGGTGGCCGATAGATAATCTTCCGGAGCTAGCTTTTGATCATGAGAAAATACTTAGAGACTGCATAAGGATTCATAGAAGTCGTAAAGACTGATATGTGGCTACCGCTAAAACGCTTTAAAATAATTGACAGAAGCATGGAGCCTGCGCTTTTAGAAGGCGACTATGTAATTGTAAATAGACTGGCATACCTTTTCAGAGAGCCAAAAATAGGAGAAATAATAGTGTTTAAACACCCTACTAAAAGACAATTTCTTGTAAAACGCATAGTAAACAAGCTAAAGAATGGATTATATATAGTGACCGGAGACAATACGGAAAAGAGCTTGGATAGCAGGTCTTTTGGTCCAATAAGATCAAATTCTATAGTCGGAAAGGTTTCAGTAATAGTAAAATAAAAGCAAAATTTAGTGTCAGAAAAGGGCTATTACTCGGATCTTCTCCAAATAGCCTTTTTAGCTTATTTTAACTCTGTGCCGCCAACCAATTGTTTCTTATTATGAAGGCGAACATGATTATAAAATAAGCCACTATCGCACCAACTATAATGCCGTTTTCCATGCGCTTGCCTCCACATAATATTATATGAAAGCAACTTACATATATATTTTTACATGAAGCATTTTGTGCCAAATAAACAGAATTTTATAGCAGAAAATCGGGAGTTAATTCCTTAGAAGTATCTTTTTTTAAATGTAAGTTTTAAATTAGATGCAAGCTACATAAATTTATGGCAGATTTTTTAAGAGTTGGTAGCGCTTCAGAAGTTAAAAATGGAGAAATGAAAGGCTTTTCGATTGGAAAAGAAAAGATATTAGTTACAAATCTAGACGGCAAATTTTACGCTTTAAGTTCTGTTTGTACACACAAAGGTGGGCCGCTCGAAAAGGGAACTTTAGGTAAAAATATAGTTACTTGTCCATGGCACCATTCCGAATTTGACGTTACAACTGGCGGTGTAATAAAGGGTCCGGCGACTAATCCATTAAAGAAATTTGAAGTTAAGGTAGTTGGTGAAGACCTCCTCGTTAGAATATAAACTATTTAGAACCAACCACACCGTTTTTAGGACATATATCTTTTAGCACGCATTTACTGCAAAGGGGCGCCGTTGAATGACATATTTCATGTCCGTGTTCCTTCATTATGTAAGCTATCTTCTTCCAATGAGACTTTTCTAATAATGACATTAGATCCTTTTCTATATCATCTGGTTTTTGACTTTTACTTAAACCTATTCTTGCGGCCAATTTTATAACCCAGGTATCTACAGGTATGCCTTCTACCTTTCCATAAGCGTTTATTAATATAGTGTTGGCTGTCTTTCTCCCAACTCCCGGGAGTTTCAGAAGCTCCTCCATTTTATCCGGTACTTTACCATCATATTTCTCTGAGAGGATGCTTGCGGTTTTTATTATGTTCTTTACTTTGTTTCCGGCAAAGGTTACTTTAGACGTGTATTTAAGAAGTTCCGCTTCACTTGATCCAGCATAATCGCGAGCAGTTTTATATTTTTTGAAAAGCTCCGGCGTAATAGAATTAACTACAGTATCCCGAGTTTGTGCCGACAATATCGCGGCAACTATCAGTTCTAGAGGATTCGAGAAATTTAGATAATATTTTTGGTTGGGGTAGGTTTTCTCTAATATTTCTATTGCGGTTAGTGCCGATTTCTTAGGAAGAAGAACAAAGTCTTTCATAAACTAATCTGCTTACCATACTATTTATTATCTAGATTTGTGAAATAAAGCTTTTTGAAGGAGTTCTAGGCGTATTTTCATTATCTAAAGCTTATATCGTTGTACTATTCATAATATTAATTGTATGTCTTCTTCCGCAGAGGAATTAGTAAGCATAAACGCTTCTCATAAAGAGAAAAGAAGTCTAGAACAACTCCTTTCCGAAAATGGTAGGCTTGAAAAGATTAAAGCCGTAATTAGACACGAACGCAAACATATGCTACCCAAGGGCAAGGACTATTCTTATATTCCTGCCTCACTTACTTATGATTCTTATAATCACCAGTGGATTAGAGACTCGTCTAAAGGAATACTTAATTTATTAGAACTACTTGATTTTTCTTACGAATCTGGTATGCAGTTTTATCTCGGCCAAGATATAGAAAACATAGAAGCTGACCTAGCTAAGGCAATCAATACATTATGGAAGGCAGCAGAATTTTTTGCAGAAAACATATCAAAAAGCGAAGTAAGAGATATATCAAAACTAGAATCAAAACTTGGTAAAAATCACGTACTTGGAAGATTTGAAATCGATGATAACGCGAATATAAAATTATGTGAAGCTGACAATGCTCAATTAGAAGAGGTACGTAGCTGGCAGATGCAATATGATTCGGTGCCTCTAATCCTCTTGGCTACAAACAGGTTTATACATAGTTACGGAAAAGAACGTATAAAAGGTTCTATCTCTATAGCAAAGAGAATTTTGCCATGGCTCGCAAGTTATATGATGAACTATTATACCACGCCATGTGCAGACGCCTGGGAACAATATTATAACTATAATAATGAGCCCGTAAAAGAAGGAAGCAAGAACGTAGGAAAAACCATTGACTCTTATAGTATATCTGCGATATACGCCGGAGTAAAAGCAGCAAAAGAGCTATCAGAAACACTCGGCTTATCACTCACCGGCCTTGATCAAAGTAAAATAGAAGAATTCCTTTTAGGATACTTCGTACATAGCGCAGATTCCCTAGCGACAAAAATTTTATCTAAATCTAAGAAAGAATATGGAGAAACTATGGAAAGCGTAGACTCATCTGCAGTAGAAGTATTTAGACTATTCAAACCAAAACAACTAATTGGTTCAGATATCGAATTTAATACGATAGACACAATAGAAAGAACCCTTATTGGAACAAATGTATTACCGATCAGATATAGATTCTTTGGTAAAGATAAAGACATAAAGGACAGCTATTTTTACGGTGGAAGGTGGTTACCAAATGGTTTGGAACTTGCAATGTACTATCTAGACACAGACAGTATAGACAAAGCTAGAAAAATAGTAGAATATGTAGAAAATAAAATCTCTGGAGACGGTTCATTACCAGAACAGGAACTGATTGATCCGGCCAGTCCGGATCAAGATCCATCGAGCTATTTTATAAAGAACGGGAATAGCATGATAAATTGCTTATGGTGGTCAGAAACAGCGTACTTAGCAGCGGTTTCAAAATACATGCGTGTCAGCCTTTAAGCAGCCGCGATTTTTAGCAATAAAAGCAATTAAGATGGACCTTTATTTAGTTCTAATCATTGTCTTCTTTTTCTGATTCTTCTTCATCCTGATCCGCTTCTTGTTCTTCTTCCTCTTCTTCAAACTCGTTTGTTTCGTCTTTTAATTCACTTTTATCTAAGAAGTCTTCATCTACATTTTCTTCTTTCTTCTTTTCTCTCTTCTGCTTCTTTTTCATAAAGACAATTATCAAATATAAGATAAAAGCCTTTGGTTTAGTGCCGCCGAAGCTTATAATTTAAATACCGCTCAAAGCTCGATCCAAATCGCTTATTAAGTCCTCTACGTTTTCTATTCCAACGGACATTCTTATTAGCGTATCGCTTATACCTAACTTTTCTCTATCCTCTTTCAGAACCTGTCCATGAGTCATAGAAGCAGGGTGTTCTATAAGCGATTCAACTCCGCCAAGACTTACTGCAAATGAGAATAATTTTAAAGTTCTGAGAAATCTATTTACGTCATCTATATCTCCATTCAATTCAAATGAGAGCATCCCACCAAATCCTGCCATCTGTTTTTTTGCTAGTTCGTGTTGTGGATGCGATTTTAATCCCGGGTAAAATATAGTTTTTATTCTGGGATTCTTTTCAAGATAACTAACTATTCTCGCAGCGTTTTTCTCGTGTTCTCTCATTCGTATGGCCAGAGTTTTTATGCCCCGCATTACCAAAAAACAATCAAATGGAGAAAGCATTGTTCCAGCTTCGCCTTGTACGAATCTTATCCTTTCATAAATCTTATCATCAGATAGCATAATTGCGCCGCCTATCGAATCACTATGGCCATTAATATATTTTGTTGTACTATGTAAAACGATATCCGAGCCTAAGCTAAGCGGTTGTTGCAGGTATGGACTTGCAAAGGTATTATCAACTACTACAAGCATTTTATGCTTATGAGCGATTTCTGCTGCCCCGGATATATCACATATTTTCATTAGAGGATTTGTTGGCGTTTCTAACCATAATAGCTTTGTATTCTTTTTTATCGCCTTCTCTATGTTCTTAGGATTTGTAGCATCTACATAGGTAAACTCGATGTTTAGTCCATCACTTATTATTTGATCAAACAATCCCTTTGTTCCGCCGTATAGGTCATCGAATGCCACAACATGGTCACCGGATTTTAAGATAGATAAAAGTATGGTTGTTATAGCAGACATGCCAGAAGAAAACGCCATCCCATATTTTGCGTTCTCTAAAGCCGCCAATTTTTTTTCTAGAGCATCTCTAGTCGGATTCGAAAGACGAGAATACATATTTCCATTGGTTTTTTCATTTATGCCTTTCCAAGCAAAAGTAGAAGACAGGTGTATTGGTAACACTACATCCCCATTTGCACCTTCTCGGTGGTCCGGTTCTTCGCCTACGTGTATAGCTTTTGTTTCGAATCTCATATTATCAAAATACTATGTTATTTGTCGTTATAAAGATTTTTAGAATTTGAAAGTTATTAACGTTAATTACTCAGATTATAATCAGAGCTTAATGAAAGTTTTCTTTTATTAAATTTACTGATTGCGTCATTAATATCAGATTGACTTTTGTAAGCGTCTAGCAAGCCTGCATTACGCCCTATAAGTCTTTCAACATCTTCAGAATCACAATAATCAAGTTCTATAGGGTCGCCACTTAAATTTTCTATATTGTCGAGTATGTAGTTTTTAATATAATTTATTGCTTCTTTTTCTACTATTTTATCTATAATTTTCGCCCCGATTACCTTCTTTTTTCTTAAAGGTCCAAAATCTGAAAGCGTAAGATCAAGCACACCATGTCTTTGTATTTCTATTACTCCATTCTCTAAAAATACTATTAGTTCCTGACAACCAAGTTTCTCCATAAGCTCCGAATTATCTGACTTAAGTTCTTCTGCTAGCACTTCACTGTATCTAGGCACGGCACCAGTTTTCGCTAGGTCTTTTAGTAGAGCCCTTTCATTTTTACCGTATACATGCTTAAGAATGTCTATTCCGCGGTATTTTAGTTGTTTATCCGTAGTAAGATAAACAGAAAAAGGCCTTGAGCTGTGATATCCTAAAATAGTAAAAACTCCAAATTCTTTTTGAGTCGCTTCGATTGAAGAATCCTTTATTTCTTCTACCAGGTCTTTAAGTAGTTTTTCCATGCTATTTTTATGATTAAAACTATTATAAATAATATAAGAAAGCTCAAAGCCGTTTGTAAACACAAAATTATTATAAGATTTATAAGCTTCTTTTGTATCTTTTAATTATACAGTATATTTATGTCGGTTAATCAAAAAGTAGAAGACTTTATAGGTGTCTGCAGAAAAAATTCAAATAAAGTAAGAAAAGCACAAAGCGCAATAGAATTTTTGCTTACATATGGATGGGTCGTTTTAATAGTCGGAGTTGTTATTTTATTATTATTTTTACTGGGCGTTTTTACGCCAAGAAGTAGTCTACCCTCAACAGTAATCTCTGGATTTTCGCCTACTCCAGTAACTTACGCAATTTCAAACTCAACCGCTTTTGATCTCAATATAAGTAATGCTCAGACTACAAACATCACTATTGTAAACTTAGATCTGCTAGTAAATTCAGCTTCTTATTCTATAGGTAGTTCTAATTGTACAAATAATGGCGCGATACAACCTGGTCAAAGTATATTGTGTGAAGTAGAAGGCGCGTTTCCTGTGTCGACTACAGCCGAGATTACCATAACATTTAAAATATTCAATGGAGCGTTTATACAGAACATGACTTCTTCTGGAACGATATCCCTTT
>JASHWD010000066.1 GCA_030044235.1 Candidatus Parvarchaeota archaeon
GCGCCTTATGGTATAGTTTATAACGAATTAACTCAACAAGTTTCAAATCCTTTACCTATAGAAAATTTCTGTACATTCGGAGTTGGATGCGATCAAGTAACAACTAATTCGAGTGCTATACCCGGAGGTGTACTGGTTCTTAATGATACAAGTGTTGTAGACTTGAATATAGGCGGTTACGACGCAACAGGAGGATATGAAGTTGCGCCGATAAACACGCAAGATTATGGTAATGGGCCGGGAGTTCTATACTTACCGGAAAAGTCTTTGGGTACGTTGTTTACAAAACTCTACCTTTTGAATGAGACCGTTCCGGGCTTTACTAGAATCTTTACCGATGGATTACCTCAAGACACGTTATTGAGTATAGACAATCAAGTCTTGACTAACATAAACGTATATGCAATAAACTATACTGCATTAAGTCAGTATAATCTATTAAATCAGTCAGATTACTGTTCAGTTTCGACATCCGCGGTCAACTATTGTGCCAATCTTAGTTATCTTCCGTCAGTGTTCAAAAACAACAGTAAATTACTAACTAGCACGCCTATAAACTCAAGTCCTTCGTCTTAATAATATGAAAATCATAATATCGGGATTAACAGCCTCAGGAAAGTCAACTCTAGCAAAAGGTATAAGTGAGGAACTTAACCTTAAATATTTCTCAGCGAGTTCAAAATTGCGCGAAATAATGCCGCCAAAAGACTTCGAATTTTGGGAATCGCAAAAAGGCCTTGATGTTGTAAAGTTTAGACTCAGGAATCTAAAATATGACAGACTGCTAGATGACTACATACTAAAATACGTTAGCAATCATGACGATTTAGTTTTAGATAGTTGGGTGGCTTCCTGGAAAGTAAACGATGAAAAAACCATAAAGATATACCTAAAAGTAGATTTAGAGACAAGAGCTTGGAGGGTATCACAGCGTGACAATATGGGATACGGAGAAGCTCTAAAGTTTATGAAAGAAAAGGACAAATTGTCTTCCAAAATATATTATACTCTATACAAAATAAAAATAGCGGAGGATATGTTACCTTTCGATTTAGTAGTTAACTCTGCAGCTTTATCGGCAGATAGTCTTAAAAAAGTATGCTTAGAATATATAACTAAACGAATGAAAAAGTGGAAATGAATTTATTAAAACACTTTGATTATAAGATCACACTATTACGATGAACCTTCCTTTAGAAGATATTAAAAAAGAACTTATTGTTGTGTCGGATGAAAAAACAGATGACGCTTATGGTTGTTATCCAGAAAAGCGAGATCTTTCTCAAAGGTTGGATTTTGGTCTAATACTCTTGGACAAACCACCCAGAACTAGATCAAAAACTGCCGCGGTAATAGCTAAAAACATACTTTCTCCGCTTGGCGTTTCAAAAATAGGCTATTCAGGTACGCTTGATCCTAATGTCACCGGTTTGCTCCCTATGGCCATAAACTCTGCAAATAAAGCAATAGCAGTGTTACTTTTTGGAGGAAAGGAATACATGGCACTTATGCATTTGCATAATGAGGTAAGCATAGAAAAATTATCTAAGATATTTGAAGAATTTACTGGAAAAATAGTGCAGTTGCCACCCGTCAGGTCAAGCGTTAAAAGACAATATCGTGAACGCGAAATTTATTACTCAAAAATTTTAGAAGTTGAAGGTAAGGACGTATTGTTTAAAGTAGGTGTAGAGTCCGGAACCTACATAAGAAAACTAATACACGATATGGGAGAAAAATTAGGTGTCGGCGCGCACATGTCAGAATTACGAAGAACAAAAGTGTCCAATTTGACTGAAAAAGACCACTTAGTTACTCTTCAAGATTTGGATGATGCTATGTATTACAGAGACAAAGAAAAAGATGATAGATTCCTGTCATACTGTATACAAAATATAGAGCGAGGCATAGACTTCTTACCAAAAGTTTACATATCAGACAGTGCTGTCGATACAGTCTGCCATGGCTCTCCTTTAGCAGTGCCAGGCATATCAAAAATGAACAATTTCGAAACTGGCGAGAGAATATTCTTGTCGACTCTTAAAGGTGAGCTGGTAGGCTTAGGCGATGCAGTCTTATCTTCAAAGGATATAGTGGATGGTAAGAAAGGACTCGCAATAAAAACAGATAGCATTATAATGAAGCCGGGAACTTATCCTAAGTATACCAGAAAAGAGTTATAAACATTATATTCAATCACTTAAAATTGGGGTGGTGATCTAACTTGGTATGATGCGGGCTTCGGGGGTCCGTTGTTCTGGGTTCAAATCCCAGCTACCCCAATTATATTTTAAATATCATGATCCAATATACATTATGTTAAGTCTCTTATGAAATATAGTCTAAAATGTACTTCGTGCGGGTCAATTTACAATTCAAAAAGTAACGCTTATAGGTGTAATAAGTGCAACTCTATACTAGAGGTTGACTACAAATACCCTACCGAAATGGATCTCGGTAACGGAGAAATAAAACATTCCAAATACAAGCAACTTTTTCCGATATCCGGGAAACTTTTAAGTTTAGGCGAGGGTGGGACGCCGTTAATTAAACATAAAATTAATGCTTCTGACCTAATTCTAAAGCTCGAGGCGGACAATCCAACTAACTCATTCAAAGATAGAGGTTCATCCGTAGAGATAACAAAGGCCATAGAATTGGGATTTAAGGAAGTTTGCTGTGCATCAACTGGAAACATGGGGTTTTCTATCGCTACTTATGCTAAAAAATTTGGGATAAAATGCACAATATTTCTTAGTAAAGATGCTAAAATTGAAAAAATAGAAAAAATTAAGAAGGCTGGAGCGGAAATTGTCGAAGTCAAAGGAGATTTTAACACGGCTTTAGAGACAGCAGAATTATTTTCAAAAGTTAATAATGTGTTTCTATGTGGAGATTATCATTATAGAAAAGAGGGACAGAAAAGTATAATTTTTGAAATATTTGATCAATTAGGAAAACTCCCTGACTTTATCTTTTTACCGGTAGGAAATGCTACTCTATTAGCTGCCATCTACAAGGGGATGAAGGAGCTAAAAAGGCTAAAAATAACAAATAGACAAACTAGACTAATAGCGGTTCAAGCAAAAGGGTGCGATCCATTAGTTAGGGCTTACAATCAGCATAAAAAATTAACTTACATGCATTCAACTACAGAAGCAGATGCTATCGCCGTAGGATATCCGACATTTGGTTTTGAAGGCTTAGAAGCGCTTAGAGAATCCAAAGGATTAGCTTTAAGTGTAAGCGACAGAGAATTAGAATCTGCTCGTAAAGCGTTACATAAATCAAGAGTATACGCTGAGCTTGGGGGCGTGGCATCGTTCGCGGGCGCTTTAAAAATAAATAAAGTTCATCCATCTTGGTTTAAAGATAAAACAGTAGTATGTCTGATAACAGGAAACAACTAATAAAATTATGGAAATTACTTATACGAGCACGTCTAGAGACTGGTACAATTTAATAAAACTAATTTTTGAAAAGGGAGATGATACCGGGTCACGCGGTCTTAAATATAGAGAAATCTTGGATTTAAATGCGATTTTCAAAAACCCAAATGAAATATACATAGATTCAGTAAATCGTAAAACTAATTTACCATTTGCGATAACAAATTTAATTGATTTAGTTCTAAATACAAACTTATCTTTAAGTGTAAACCCAAAGCTGCAAGAATTTGTAAATAATCAAACCAGTCGACAATATGGAGACTATTCTGAAAGAATTAATCTTCCAAAAGGCAGCCAAATTGCTAGAGTAATAAGTCAACTAAAGTCAGACATTAACACACGTCAAGCCGTAATAATTATTCATAATCCTTTGATTGAGGATTATTCGTCTAATGATATCGCCTGCACATTAAGCCTTCAATTTTTACATCGTAACGGTAAACTTAATTTATTCGTAAAAATGAGAAGCAATGACATGTACTTGGGAAACGTTTATGATACTTTTCAATTTCAAATGCTGCAAAGAGAAATCGCCTCGATTTTAAAAGCAGATACAGGAGAATATCACCACGCCGCAGGTTCTGCGCACGTATATTCAACCGACTTTAATAAGATTAAAAAACTAGATGATTTTACTCCGTATTCTGAGTACAGAGCTGGTAAGATAACAACGAAATCCTATGAACAATTAGTAGAGGAATATCAAAAAATCGCTTTTATGCTTGGAAGCCAAAATTTAGGAAAAAAGATTAAGGAACTCGAATCAATAAATGACGAATACCATAAAAGTATGGGTGAGGTTCTTTTAGCATATTACCTTTTGGAAAAAGATCAAAAAGTAGAGGCAAAGCAAATAGCAAATAAAATAACAAACGAATTTCGCTATTATTTTGCTCGTAGGGGGATTATATAAAATATTTCTTATGGATAGTGGACCTCTATCAGAGAGTATACCGAAAAGTTTTAATAAAATTAGACTAGATGAATTCTGGAAGTTTTTGTGCGAAAGACAAAGCATTTGGGAACGCAGGTTTGTAGAGAAACTAAAACCACCATGGACAAAAGACACGGTTCTTTCTACACAACGCTTTACTAATGTTTATCGCGAATTAGACCCGGGTACTAAATATGCAATCGAAGCTATTTTAGAAATAGATGCGCCAAAGGCAGACAAAATATTTAATATAATGATTTATCGCTTGATTGGTCGTTCCGAAACACATAAGGAACTAGGGTTTCAGCATCTTGATGATTTTAATCCTAAAAGTATGGAAAAATCACTTTTTGATATAAAACTAAGAGGGCAACCACCATTCACTGCAGCTTACATGGTTAGTGGCTATAGTATGATGGGGTCTAAAGACAAGATTATTAATGTTACAAGAATATTTTCCCGTCTTCGTGATAGGTTTCCTGGTTTTTATAAAAAACTAATTAATACAAAAAGTTCAGAAGAGGCGTATAAAATAATTAAGGAGAACGACGGCTTTGGTAACTTTTTGGCTTATCAAGTATTAGTAGATCTTATTTATCCCCTAAGGGCTTATGATAATAAACCGATATTACCTTTTTCTAATGATGACTGGGCTATAGCGGGTCCTGGCGCTAGAAAAGGAATCAAACTGCTTATAAATGCGCCTTCAAAGATAAATGAACTAGATGTAATGAGGTGGTTATGTCAAAATCAATCTTCTGAGTTCGAGAGACTTGGCATCGCTTTCCCATATCTTAAAGACAAATCAGGAAAACCTGTGAAAATCTCTTTGGCAAATATTCAAAATTGCTTATGCGAATTCCATAAATATATAAAAATCAGGGACGGAACGGGACGCGGCCGTAGACTATTTAGTCCAAGTTCTTCGATTTAGAAATCGTAGAATATTTATAATAAGGAAAAAACCAAATTAAGTTTATAAAAGCAGAGGTAGCGAAGCGGTCAAACGTGTAAGGCTAAGGACCTTATGGCTCAGGCCTTCGTGGGTTCAAATCCCACCCTCTGCACTTATATTATGGCCGAAGGAAACAACGCAAAAACAAATATAATACTTGGTTTTGGCACAAGCAGTCTTTATGGCGCTTGGGATGAACAAGGGGGTTGGTTTGAGAGACTTAGGACTTACTATGATTCAAAATACGCTTCAGACCAGTCATATTATTCGATTTTTTATAATCTAGGAATAGCTGGAAACACGACTTCCGACATTTTAAAACGGTTTCGTGCAGAAAGTAGTCAAAGGAGTAGCAAGATCAAATCGGAAAATATCGTTATTTTTGACCTTGGAAAAAATGATGCCGCATTATTAATAGAATCAAATAGAAACAGGGTGCCGCCGCAAAAATTTGCTGATAACATTAGAAAACTTTGTGCCCTCTCATCGAAGATATCCTCGACCACATTATTTCTAGGTATTCTACCACTAGTCCAAGACGCCGGGGCAGAATATATGAAATGGACACCTGATTTATACTATAGCAAGAAAAACATATTCGAATATGACAAGATACTGGAGCAAATATCTAAAACCGTAGGCGCGGGTTATATAGATTTAAAAAAAGCCTTTGCAGATCAAAAGCCAGATAAAGTTTTAGAGGATGGACTTCATATGAACTCATTGGGACACGAGATAGTATCAAAAACCGTAATAGCCTTCCTATCAAAAAACAGGATTTTAGGGTAAAAATAAGATAAATATAAATACTCGAGATTTGATATCATATAGATATGTCTATAACAGGAAAAGGTGCGCACAAGCGTTCCAGGAGAAGGTTGGCGCTTAGGAAGAGCGACAGAGGTAAGATAGACCTTAAAAAAGCCCTACAAACATTTGCTGAAGGCGACCGCGTTCTTATAGATCCAAGTCCCTCAATACAAAGAAATATACCACACCGTCGATTTTTCGGGATAAATGGAATCATATTATGCAAAAAAGGTAGGGCTTATACGGTACAGGTTATGCAAGGAACAATGGCTAAAACCGTTGATTTGCTGCCGGTTCACATTAAAAAACTTTGAAAATGGAATACGAAATAATAGACGAAAAACTTCTGAGCGAAACTGAACTTAAAGAGAAATACCTAGATTACATTGATACGACACACGAATCCGGAAAAAGACTAATCGAACACATAAAGAAAAACGTTAAGGTGAACAATTTTGATGAAACCTTCAACGAGATAATAGGCTTAAATCTAGACATCCGTGATGATTACGTAAGAATGCTTATAGACGTGGCTCCCGCTTCGGTAGACCAAGTTAGAGCTATACTCGCACCGCTTAAATCTACAATAAAAGAAGATGATATAAAGAAAATTCTCGCTGTTATAAAGAAGCATTTATAATCGGCACAGCTAACAATATAATATGGGAAAGGACGAATACGCATATGTTCTAGAATATCTGCCGTATGGAATTGCAGATTCGAAAGATAGACACCCTTCGGCGGTTATATTAACCGACTCTCTCTCATTGCTTATTGCAGCTTTAAAAAAGAATGTCACAGTAGAAGTAGGAAAAAGAGTTTACATAGGCGAAAATAAGAGAGATGAGATACACCACATAATCGGCAGAATAGCGCCAACCAAACTAAGTGAGGCGGGCCTAGACAGCCTTAAGGAGTTTGTACACAAGATAGTGCAAGAAAACGAGAAAAAGTATGTGGGCACAATAAACACACTCGGCCCCATAAACGTAAGATTGCACGCTTTAGAACTAATCCCTGGGATGGGTAAAAAGCTTACGCAAAAATTATTAGAAGAGAGAAAGAAAAAGCCTTTTGAATCATATGTAGAAATAGATGAGAGACTACAGCTTTCTTCCAATATAATGAGAAATATAGAGGGAAGAATATTGGAAGAGATGGAAAATAAAGATAAGTATAAAATCTTTACTTGAGGGGTCATAGTTTAACCCGGTAGAACAAACGCCTCCAGCTCGTCTGGAAAAATGACTTTTAAGGGATGATTAGAAGAAAGCGTTTGATGTCGGTTCAAATCCGGCTGACCCCAAGTCTAACTATCTAAAGTATTTTTCGAATTGTTTTGTAACGTTAGCAAATATCTGCTGCAAGCGACTTTTGGAGTAAGCTAGATAAAGTCGGTCTATAGGTTCTCCGTCTATACCGTTACCCCATAAATGAGAAACGCAAGAATAAAATGACCTTCTTATAGCGGTAGATCCACGTCCGGCAGAGAGTTCCTCCGGGGTCACTTTCGTTTTCATTATGATGTTAGATCTAACACTATCAAGCTCAATTTCATCTGACTTCCATCGATAATTTTCTGGTAGACCGGCAGGATCAATCAATTTTATTTTCCCATTCGGCATTAGAAACATATTGGCGGTGTATATATCACCATGAGCTATACCGAGATCAGAGAAGCGTTTTAATGTTGATTTTAAATCGTTATATGTTTCTTTTGGAACAATGCTCGTTCTGTTTAGTTGCTTGCCTTCTAAAAACTCCAGTAAATATCCTTTTGCTCTGCCGCTAGAATCTTTAACTAAGGCTATCGGTCTTGCAACATTTTCTGGTGATGCAGCGTAAAGTCGTTCAAGTGCTGCATATTCGTCCTCTAAAGTAGTTTTATGACCACGTCTCTTAAGAATGCGTCTATCAGAACTAGACTTAAAGAAATACGGAGTATTTCCGATTCTAGCGGTTTTCTTCATCTTTTTTGCCTGTTCTATTATTTGTTCAAGGCCACTTTCCATTGGATAGTTAAAGAAAAACACCTATATAAATACTTTTTACTACTTATAAATAATTAAATTTATGTCAATTAGAGTCCTTTTATGAATTCGTAATAGGCCGCCGCGCTCCATAGCTGTTCTTTGCTCCCGTGGCCTTCTCCTGTGTCTGGGTTATACCATTCACGAAAGCCTACTAGATTTTCCATTTTTTGGGATTCCTTCCTAGCTGCAGAACCTGCGCCCATCTTTCTTAGGGCCATTATAGCATAGGCATTTACTAGTGGCCAAATAGCGTATCTTTGATTGCAGCTTTCAGTTGCGTCGTTTTCTTCGCGGCTTATAGGTTTGATCTCTATCATGTTCTTTATTCCGTATTGTGAAGAAGCAGAAACTAATTTTTCAGAAAGTTTTTTGTAATGGCTTCTTGGTACTATACCGGAGAGAACAGCCCACGAAGCACCAAAGCAGTCGAAATTTGCGCTTCCGATAAAATCGGTGTAATAATCACCATTCCAGAACTCGGAATTTATCCTATCTTTTACTATGATAGCCTTTCCATTTTCTCCGATTCTTTTATACAGTTCATAAAGCATAACGTTGTTGGAAAGAAGGAATTTGTTTCTAAGCCACGGTATAGAGTCCCTCCAATCTCCTCCTCTTATAAGAAACTCCTTTATATGCAATTTCGTATACCACATGGCCTTTTCTATTTGGGGTTTCAGAACTTCTATTATTCGCAGATCACCGGATTTTTCGGCGTATTTGTATGTTGCTATTATAGTCAGCGGGGTTGAATCGACGGTCCATTTATTGAATCGCGTTTCCATAGTGTCAAGCGACTTTATAGTGCTTATAATTTTTCTATTCTTTATTTTCGTGAACAGCTTTCCTGGAAGCCATTTAAAACGTCTGTCTATTATATAGCGTGGCAATTCTCCGGTTATTGCTTGCCTTTTCCATATTGTTAGTAATTGAGTTTTAACGTCTTTAGAAAAACCAAGAGAAATCAAAGGCTCGACGCAATAACACAAGTCACGCGTCCAATACTCATATTTATAACGTTCTGCGCTAGCGTAGAAACCTTTGTCTCCCCTGCACCGATTTATGACGGAAATAGCATTTTTTAATTTTTTTTGCATGTGCTAAAAAATAGTGTGCTTCTTCGCTAATACTTTTCTATAAAGAGCAACGAGTTTATCCGCAGATGCCTTAATGTTAAATTTTCTAGCAACGAATCTAGGCATATAACTTCTTTTACTTTTCACTATTTTCATAGCCTTTGCAACGAATTCGGAAACATTATTTGTACTAAAG
>JASHWD010000067.1 GCA_030044235.1 Candidatus Parvarchaeota archaeon
TATTAGGGGAGAAGGATTTGACCACAGAAAGAATGCAAACCATATCAAAGTTCCTAGACTTGGATAACACCGGCGTATCAGAATGCGTGCAAGACAAAGAGGGCAAATGGAAGCTTAGGCGTTGGAACGACCATTCACACCTTAATTGATTAGAAGAATCTTTCATATTTAATCAGGCGTTTTTTCGGCAGAAAAAGACTATAAAAGAAAGGAAGAAAATTAAGTCTTATAACAAAGAAGCAATTAGGTCTTATGATACATGTAGAGCCACCAGAAGAATACAACGGAAGCAAAAGAAGCGTCTTCATCGCCGGCGGAATAACTAACTGCCTAGACTGGCAAAAAGAGCTGATAGAAGGTCTAAAGACAGAAGACATAGTTATATTCAATCCTCGCAGGAAGAAGTTTTCCATAAAAGACGATGGAATAAAATACGAGCAGATTAAATGGGAACATGATTATCTGAGAAAATCCGACGCGATCTCGTTCTGGTTCCCTGATAGCAGTGACTGTCCGATAACTCTCTATGAACTAGGCACGTGGTCAAATCAAAATAAGAAGATTTTCATAGGTGTAAGCCCTAAATATTCGCGTAGATACGACGTGGAAACACAAACTAAACTTATCAAGCCTGAGATAGAGATAGTCTACAGCCTCTCAGAGCTTTCGCAGCAGATTAAAAATTGGATTTCTTAGAGAAAAGCGCTTGGAAAATGGTAAAGGGGATTAGTTAGCGCCTTGCAAAAGAACGATTTTAAAGTTCTATTGAGAAGAAGAGATATGACAGACAGAGATCATACTAACATTAGACACTACTACGCGTCTTACAACATAGACCAATTTGCGGTGGGTCTTATAGGTGTATTCCTAAACCTGTTCTTTTTTTCCACACAGAATTACGCTGCAGTGCTTTATTTTGATCTGGCAACTTTTCTTATAGCACTTGTTACATATCTGACTTCCGGCTACATGCTACGCATGCACCACCCTAAATCACTTTATCTGATAGGCATCGGGCTTTCGATACTTCTTTTAGTTGATCTTTTGCTAGCAACTGGGCCTCTGGCAAGCGTGTTCGTCTTTGGCTTAATATACGGTGCATCTATCGGCATATTCTATGCTGGGAATAATGTGATAATGTATGATCTAACGAAAAGATACAATAGAACCTCGTTCGTCGCTATGAACAATTTCCTGACCGGGGCCGCAGCGCTTATAGCACCAGTGGTGGCCGGTGCGCTTATAGAATTTACGACATTTTCAGGGGTATACAAATTCTTTTGGGATTTTGCAGTCGCGATAATCTTCTTTATCGCATCCGCAATACTTGTGCTCAGGATAAAACAACGTGGAAGGTTCGGGCTTAGATATTCGATAAAGAGCACGCTGATAAAAGTCGGGAAGAGCTACTCAAAGTTTAATATTTACTTCGTAGTCTCCCAAATATTTGGTTTAGCCGCCAGCATAATCCTTCCGATATATGTTTTCCAGATAACCGGCAACTACCTGGTAACCGGGGTTTTTGCAAGCTATGAAGTCCTGTTATACATAATCGCAAACTTCGTCTTCAGGAGGGGCTTTGTCGAGACCAGTCGTTACGCTAAGTATTTCGTACCGGGGATCATAGTCTCCTCGCTGATAATGCTGGCCCCTAAAATAATACCGCCGCCAGTAAACGCATTTATTTTCGGAGGTATATTCACTTTCCTTGCAACACCGCTTGATAACCGCGTAACTGTTGAGTACATGCGGTTCTTTGACAGCCATAAAAACATAAACAGGGCCCTGTTCTGGGCGAACAGGGAATACTATCTAACGATAGGCCGCGCGATAATACTTTCTGCGATGCTCCTGTTCTTATATTACGTAAAGGATACCTTTAGTTTCGTGCTGATGCTACCCGTTGTTTCGCTTTATTCTTTGATATACTATAAAATAATCTGGTCCGGCGCGGAAAGGCTACCCGAAAAATAAGCAACAAGAGGCAAATAAGAATAAAGAAGTTAACTATCATTCTCTTAAAGGAAGAAAAACAACTATTGATAAAAAAAGAGAAAGCCATTAAAACTTGCATGCGCTTTATTATTTAGAACATGGAATACTACGAACTGCCGGTGGCGCTGTTTGACCTTGACGGCACATTATGCGACTATGACGGAGCAATGGCCGATAGCCTGGAAAGGTTAAGGTCGCCGAACGAACCAAAATTCAAGCCTCACACGCGTGACAGCGAACCATCTTATATAAAAGAGAGGATGGACCTTATAACAAGTTCTGAGGACTGGTGGGAGAATCTGCCAAGATTCAAACTCGGCTGGGATGTACTAAAAGTTGCGAAAAATCTGGGCTTCAGGATAGTCATTCTCTCGCAGGTCCCAAGAAAGAACCCTGTACCGTACTCCGCAAAGAAAAAATGGATAGACAAGAACATGGGACAGGACACTGACATTATACTCACAAGAGACAAGAGTCTAGTTTACGGTAGCGTACTGGTCGATGACTTTCCCCCTTACATTAATGCCTGGCTTAAACATCGCCCAAGAGGGGTGGTCATAATGCCGGCAAATGCTGGCAACGAAAAGTATGTGCATCCGCAGGTGATAAGATATGACGGCAGCAACTTAGCGGAAGTTAAAGCGGCATTGAAAAAAGTGAAGATCACACATTACTCCAAAAAGCCTTCGTTTTAACGAACACAAAAAGTCTATTTATAGCCGGTACTCTCTATAATATCTCTATGTCTTTGGATAAAAAATTAATCCTATACGGAGAAGAGCATAGTTCGGTTTCCGACGCAAACAAGGAGAGCGATATCGTAGTAACGGAAAGACCAAGTTATGTCCTTCATGAAGAGACTCTGGCCGATGTCGTCAAAAGCGCCGCGGAATTCGTAGGCAGCACCGTAGAAGACTGCGATCTCGAGGGAGACGAATCAAAAGGCATACTTTATTATTTTACAAAGAAGGGGAATTTTGAAAGAGAACGGTGCATGGCCCAAAGAGCCATCGATGCTTACCATAGAGCAACGGGCAATGTCGTAGAAATAGTGGGTGCAGGGCACATTGTCGGAGACTCCGAGATTCTGAAGACGCTTGACCGGCGGGGCATACAATACGAAGTGATTATGTCAGACAAGAGCAGATTGCTGTCTACTCCGGTGAGGAGAATGATGACATTCATGGCGGATGTACTTTACAAGATTAAGCACGGTTATAATCCATAATATAATCGGTTGATAATATTCAAAATGAAAAACCAAATGTCTCTAAGCATAAACATGCGGACGACCAGAGCTTTACTATGCGTTTTTATTGTCGCTATAATATTGGCCATTTTCGGAGTTCCTTCCTCTGCTCAGTTAATTGCGATCGCTTTGGTAACGCCTTTCATTGC
>JASHWD010000068.1 GCA_030044235.1 Candidatus Parvarchaeota archaeon
ACTGCTGAATTGGACCTTATGCTTTTTACTAATTCTTCCAACTCGGATCTAGGTTTTACCCCATTTCCTCCACTCAAACCTGTTCCTGTTATTTGTTCTGCCATAATAGTAAAATATAGAAAGAATCTAATATTTATATCTTTCTTATTGTAATTTTTACAATTTTTAGATTGAAATTAGTCTAAGAAAAAGTCGAGTAGGGTTTAGAATTATTAAAGACTGCGCTGAATTATACTTAAGCTTTGGCTTTTTTCAAGTCGTCTATAAGGTCTCTAAGTTCTTTTATGCTGTCGCTTATTGTAGGAATAAGTCTATCTATTACTTTTTCAAATGCTTGGAGTTCAACGTTAACGTCAGAAAGTGTTTTATTGTATTCTTCTGTTTTGCCGAGCATAACGTTTTGTATACCGTCTATTCGTTGGCCCAACTTGTTCATCTGATCTCTCATAGTATCGAGATTGACCGATGTGTTTTTAAGACCCGTCTTGACTACATTCAAATCAGCCGATGAAGTTTCCCACTTCTCTTCTATTATCTGTTCCAGTACCTGCTGTATAGTATCCAATGCCTGCTCGCTTAATCCTGATTGTCCGGACTGTTTTGAATTATCCTGCCTAACTGGTTGCATTTGCTGCATCGGCATCGTGCTTACCGGCATCGGAGCGGGAGCATCATCTCTTTGGAAACTGGTGAAATTTTGCATTGGTGGCTGTACCTGTCTAGGTTGAGGCTGGGCTGCTTGCTGACCGCTTTGATTATTTGCTTGGCTCGCAGAAACTAAAGCATTTTTTATAGCAGTGCTATCGTAGCCCTGTTGTCTTAGATTATCGATAATATCCTGTTCGCTCATTCCGCTTTTAACCATCGAGCTAACGTCCGGAACGTCACTATCATCTTTTTTCTTAAATGCGTCTAAAAGACTCATATTTTAACTCCATTTTTTGCTAGCCATGTATTCATCTACAATTTTAATAACATCTTCTTTGCTTAAAAACCTTGAGGGATCAATGAATTCCATATATTTCTCTATGACTTTTATGTCTTGTAGTTTTGCAAATTTCTCTAGTTGTTTCTCCATCCTTTCTATCGCGTCTTCTAGTTCCAATATTTTTGATTTGTTTGTCGAAGCAGTAGATACGATGCCTTGCAACGCTTCTTTTATCTCTTTGTATTTGTCTATGTTGTTCTGGTCGACCATCCTTATGTTGTCTTTTAACTGTGAAAGTCTTTGATCAAATATCTTAAGCGATTCTCTCAATTCGACTATGTTCTTTACTGTGTCGTTACTTGGCTCCATTTAATAATTATTCTCCTTTATCCTTTTATGTCTTTGCTTCTTAATGACGTTATCTAAGAACAGTTTTATGTTTTAATTAACTTACCGCGGACATGCCCGAAATAGTTCCATTAGAGAAATATGGGCCTGGGTACAGGTCGGAACTACTTTCATTATATATTATAATAACATACGAGGAGTACTTAGACGAAGACTTTGAAGGACAGGCATTAGAAAGATTAAAGACCTGCGACTGATCCGTCTGTAGAATTCCTAATTTAGATGAATTAACCGCGCCTGGAAAAGTAGAATTTATTCCTGTAACTTCCACCGGGAAGGTCTGCGTGTTTGTTACGGTCATGTTAAGCGTGCCATTTACGCAATTTTGTGATATCCCAAAACCTACGAAGCCGGTAGCGGTGTTTTGTCTTGTTGAGCCAGCGGAGAAAACTCCCAGATAAAAAAGCAGGGCGAGCGCTATGGCAACAACGAGTATCGCCAGTACATATACTAAAAGATATTCCGTCGTTGATTGTCCTTTTTGCATGGAGTAATAAAATTCCGTGAAAATTTAAGTCTTAAAATCTAGAATAATTCAGCGACAAAATAAACCTATAAATAATCATTAAAGAGTAGATTAGTGAATGGGAAAGAACGTAAGACGTGGAAAGACGAGCAATGTGAGATGTGCGTCTTGTGGACAACTTACAAGAAGAGACCGTTCTGTTTATCTTTTCAGAGATGGGATAAAAGCTTACTATTGCCCCGACTGTGCAAAGAAAATCCATGGTTCAAGACTTTTTAAAGGTATGCCAAAATTCATAAGAAAACCGGCGGCACCTAAAACCAAAAGGAAATTTGCGATGTATTCGACACAGGGCGTACAAGAAACTGAAGATTCCAAAGCGCCGTTGGATATACAAACGGAAGAACAAGCAACTGGATCTTCGGAAGAAATCATAAACGAAGAGACTGCTCCTCAAGAAGTTACCAAAGAAGAACAAGGCCAATCTTAGATAATATCTATGATAATAAGGATAAACATAAAACTCTGGTCTTTAGTCGCCTTCGCTGTCGTAATCGTAGCTATTACTTCATATCTCTTCTTATCTTATGGTGCGGGAAGCACGGTACAGCCACAGCTACCTAGCAGTGTTGCTTATGCGCTTGAATATTTCAATGCTGTTAATTCAAATAAAACAATAATTGTACCGTCCGCTTATTATGAACTTGCTCAGAGCTATATGATAAATAATAATAAACTTATTTCAAATGATTCAGAGTATGCCCAGATACTTTTCAACAACAAGAAATATAACAATACGAATTTTGTATTGATAGACATAGACCAGCTAGACGCCCTTGACGATCTTTATTCGGCTGCGAATCTTCCACTGAATTACACTATAACCGTATTTCCTTCCTCCTTTATTACCGGGAACATTTCGAATACGGAACGAAACTGCAATGTTTATGAGACCAATACGAGCAATGACGTGTTTGCAGAATGCCAAATTTGGGTTACAATAACAAGTCCAAGCAATTCTAGTCAGAAGATAAATGTAACTGACGGCTACGTCGGGTTAGCAACATTCCCTAATAATTTAACCTATGCGATAAATGCCTCCGTGTTTTATAACGGCGAGACTATGACATATCTACCGTCTTTTGTAAACTCAAGCAGCTCTAACTTTTTAGGAGGAGTAGTCTTTGTATATGAGAACCTGACTACGTTCTACCTTCCGCCTGAAATAATGCAAACATTTTATGGAAGCCATATGTTTTTGCCAAATTCGACTACTAATGTTCTGTTCGACGATTTCGGTAAAGAAGTTGGACAAGGAACATATCTGCCTTGGGATATAGCAAGAGTCGTAGAAATGTCTTAATAGGTTTAATATAAACTAATTTTCTATTTTGTTTGATTAGGTTCACTCTTTATTGTGGTATGCTTTCTTGATATCTTAAATGGTGCGAACATAGAGCCGTTCCCTGTATAGAATTTTGAAAAGAACTCAACGTAAATAAGCCTTGCCCCCTGGATCCCGGATTCAAATATCGCTATAACAAGATTGAACAATTGACCCATTATCAGTATGAAGCAACCAAAGACGATGAAGCCAATACCACCACCTAAGGAGCCTAAAAACACGGTGTTTATTACTTCGGCTAGTATAACTGAAGAAAGTAGTATCCCTACTAGACGCGTATACGAAAGAATGTGACTTACTATAGATGGCAATTCCAGCAAAGCTTCAAAGCCTTCAGAAAACAACACCGCAGAAAGACCGCCGATTATGCCGGCGAGAGAAGTGACCGTAGTAAAGTCCGATGCCGATAAAGGTTTCTGTTCTAGAACTCTTAGCCCAAGGAATGTTATCCCTAACCCTATCGCTAGCCAGCCTATTCTACCTATAGCATGCTTTTTGTCGTTTACCATCCAACGGTTTATTGCGCCAAGGACGAAGCCTAGAGAGACCATAAATACGCCTATCCATCCGGCTATCAACAATAAGGTCGCTAGGCTTAATTCTGGATTAAATAGTGCTGTGTATGGCAAGTGAAAACCAAAATAATTATTGAAAATCACGCCAAAAACTATGCCTACTGCTGCTCCTGGGATTACGGCTTTTGACAGT
>JASHWD010000069.1 GCA_030044235.1 Candidatus Parvarchaeota archaeon
TTTTTTCCGAAAATATAGACAGAGGAATAGCAGCAAATCCTAGATCAAGTAGTTTTGGTGAAGCTAAAAGACATATACTGGCCAGATTTGGTCAAGATAAAGATGGTAAAATAATTTACTTTAATGATCCAAAGACCGGGGCGGAAGTCGACAAAATCGAAATAGACCACGAAAAAGAGACAAGTTGGTTAACGCAATTTGATTCTGCACCTCTTCTTCTTATCGCCACAAAGTTATACTTTGACTCATTTAATTTAGAATCTTTAGGAGAACTTATACAGAAAATTAAAAGACAGCTTCCTAGACTTACCGACTATATGCTTAATTGTTTTGGTGCACCATGTTCAAATGCATGGGAAATGGAGGGCAGCGATCTTCATTCATACTCGATTTCCGCTTTATACGGAGGCATAAGCGCGGCAGATTCGGTGGCTAAGAAACTAAAAATAGACTTAAAAAGTCTAATAACAAAAGAACCTCTTTTTATTGACTATGAGAAAAATTTCTCTAGTTTTATATCAAAAGCGTTTATAGGAAAACAAAATAATCTGGATATTATCTATAAATCCGCAGACTTAAAAACGAGGGATAGACTTGATACAGCTGCCCCGGTGGAGGGTTTAGATGCAGCAGAATATTATATTTTTACTCTTTTTAAGCCGCCATTACCGAATCCAGAAATAGAAAATAATACAATAGGATTTATTGAAAAAGAACTTTTCGAAGGAAATTTATTACCCATAAGATTCAGATTCTTTGCTAAGAATCACCCAAGAAAAGATACGTATTTCTTTGGCGGAAGATGGTTTTTACTCGGACTAGAAGCAGCAAATTACTACATTGATATAGGTCGTATGGATAAAGCAAAACTAATAATAGACTACGTAGAAAAGGATAAAATAAGAGATGATGGTGCAATCCCAGAGCAAGAGATAGTCAATCCAGAAAGCCCAAATTATGACCCAGGCAATTATCTTGAACGCAATGGTGGAAAACCGATAAGCTGTCTAGCTTGGTCTGAAGCTTGTTATTTAGAAGCGATCTCTAATTATATGGAACGTCTTTATTATTCTAAAATAATAGAAAAAGCTGCATATAAGAATATCTAGAACTAGATTACAATATGAGAGAAAATAGCGTAATTCAGGAAACTAAACATAAATTTATTAGACGAGTCATTCAAAGAATTCTTTTGATTTCAAAACCAAAAACTCGTGCCCGTATCTCAGCATTAGGTCTAAAAGCCGATAGATTTTTTGATGCGTTTAGAGAGCAAAGTATAGATACAGATAAAAATGTCCAAATTTTCAATAAAATAAATAAGCTATCAAAAGTAAAAGTAAACGATAAAGAATTCCCATACATTAAAGAAAGTCTTATAAGAAATAAAAACATAGAATCGGCTGGGTTACATTACAAACGAAATAGAAACTATAAACTTTGGCATACGCCAGAAGGACAATTTGAACTTATGCGAAAAATTAGAGCCGTGGACAAGGGATTAATAGCAAAGCCAGTCGCTTTGGTCATAAGCGAAGAAAACAGAATAATGGGCTATTTATTAGAGCATGTAAACGGAAACAGCTTAGGATCTTTAATTGAGAACAAAAAGCTTACGCCTAAACAGACACTTAAAATCGAAAATAAGCTTCATGCAATGATTAGAAAAATACATAATAAGGGAATAGGCCACGGCGACCTAAATAAAGGTAATATAATAATAGACGATGGGCTTAAAATAAAACTTATAGATCCACTTGATGGAAGAAGACACGAATTAAATATAAGAGACGATCTTGCGTGGTTAGAATATCTAAATAAAGAGTTAGAAAATTATCGCAGAAACTGGCACAAATAAAGATGATATTAAAAATAAAGGACTAATCTATTTTTATCTGAATGATCGTCTTCTGTAATCAAAATTTCGATTTCCAGGTCTTTTACCAAATCTGTTTTCACTTTGACCATGTCTTCTTGGACTATAATCATTCGTTGGCCCATTAGACGATCCACCATGGAATCTCCCGCTACCATAACTTGAATGCTGATTGCGTCTCGGTCCTCCAAAATTCCTATAAGACTGTGGACGTTCTACAAAGTTCTCAGCTTCTTTGTAAGGTTCAAGATTAAGCTCCAATTTATTCATTTTTACATTAGCGGAGTTTTCAATCTCGCTAACCATATACCTATCTCTAGGAGAAAAGATGCTAAACGCTCTTCCTTCAGCGCCCATTCTAGCAGAACGTCCAACTCTATGTACATAAACCGCCGGATCTTCAGAAGTATCAAAATTTATAATGTCTGATACATCAGTTATGTCTAATCCCCTCGCAGCTACATTTGTTGCTATAAGAAACTGAGTGCCCTTCCTGAAATCAGATAAAGAATATTCTCTTCTTGCTTGACTTAATCCTCCGTGCATCAATGTCGCGTCAAAATTATTTTGCTTAAGAAGTTCATAAAGAGCGTCTGCTGCTCTTTGAGTTTCTGTAAATATTATCGCTTTTGTAGGCTTATATTCATTTATGTAAGCAAGTAATGTAGAGAATTTTCGTCTGCCCCCCTCAATTACGTAATAATGCTTTATTGTGCTTACGGTTATTTCTTCCTCCTTTCCTATACTAAGATAAACTGGTTCTTTCATGTACCCTTGCGCGATATGAACTATAGGTTTTGGCATAGTGGCTGAAAAAAGCATCATTTGCTTATTTTTTGGCAATTTAGATATTATGTATTTTATGTCGTCTATAAAACCCATATCAAACATGGTGTCCGCTTCATCAAGCACTAGTATTCTAATCTTATCGGTTTTTAGTTCGCCTTGTTTCATTAAATCTATAAGCCTCCCAGGAGTGCCCACAATAATATTAACGCCGCTCCTTAAGCTTCTTATTTGAACATTCATAGAAGCGCCACCATATACCGTGGCTATAGCTAGTCCTACTTGGCCAGCGATATCTTCTGCTACGCTTGCAACCTGCAAAGCAAGCTCTCGCGTTGGTGTTATTATAAGCGCAGCATTATTTTCATTTCTTTGGACCATTTGTGTTATTGGGATAAGAAAAGCACCGGTTTTACCAGTTCCAGTTTTTGCTCTAACTACTACATCCTTACCCGAAAGGACTACAGGTATAGCTTCTCTTTGTACATCTGTAGGTTCCGAGAAGTTAACTTTTTTTAATGCCAAAATTAGTTCTGGCTTTAACTTCATTGATTCAAATTCGCTCATAATGTATATTAAACATTAGGGCACAGAGTATTTATGCCTGTTTTTTGCTGAGATAGACTTTTATTATCTTAAAACAATGAAATGTATGGCTCCACCGTCAATTCAAGCAATTGGCTTAGTAAAAAGATATGGCTCTTTTACAGCTTTGTCAAATCTCAATATAAAAATTGAAGGAGCGAAGTGTGTAGGGTTTTTAGGACCAAATGGCGCCGGAAAAACAACGACTTTAAAGCTATTTACAGACATGATAAGGCCAACCGTGGGACAAGCACTGATAAACGGAATAGACGTACACAAAGAAAAGAAGAAAGCTTTAGCTTCCGTCGGTACACTAATAGAAACTCCAGAAATTTATCCTTCATTAACGGAAAGAGAAGCTCTGCTAATGACCGCCGAATTAAAAGGA
>JASHWD010000070.1 GCA_030044235.1 Candidatus Parvarchaeota archaeon
TTCTTCAGCGAATAAAATCTTAAATTTCTCTTTGTCAGCCGGTCTTATAGACGCGCCAGCTGCGGGATTATGACCGCCGCCAGTCCCTTTTATTTTTGTGAAGATTTCCCTCAAAGCTTGAGGGAGCCTTACATTCAATCCATTTGCTCTAATGTTTACCCTCATCGTATTGCCGTTTACTCTGGTCATAAAGGCGACTATTTTTCCATAATAATCTTTTTCCATGCTTAATGGGGTTATAACCGACGATGAATAACGCTTTTTTATAGACGGAACATCAAAGAAGTATATAAGGTCGCCGTAAGCTTCCTTTTTATGCTCAAAATCTTCTCTTAATTTATACACCTCTTTTTTTACATTGTTGTTAGCAGAGATTAGCTTTTGATTAGCAAGTAAGTCTCCTGGAGACGAGGTTCGTAGTAATATCCCCAAAGCTTCATCTGCACCTTCTCGTCCGTATTGTAATGTCATAGAATTTAGCATTGACGCAAGCAGACCAAATTCATTATCATAAAGGTATTCATCGTCTTTTAGTTTTACTTCGTATTTTTCAGCGACTTTACGAAGCCATGCGCCGTTTTCCTTTCCTCCGGCATCACTTACCAGTCCGATTGCACAGACCCAATCTAGGTGTGGCACAAGTTTTTCGAAGAGCCGATAAGTTAGAAGCGCACATGGAGTATAAGTCATGTCTTCCCACATCTTTGGATTTATGTAGGTGATCTCCGAATGGTTTATAATCTCGTGATGGTCTATAATGCAAAGTTTTTTTGATTTTAATTCCTGCAGATAACTTTCTGGTACTTGCAGGTCGCAGATTATTATTGTGTCGCTAAAATCCGATAGATTTATGCCATTTTCGAAGTCCTCATAGTTAGTTGGCCTTGAATCGTATACGTGTTTTCCCAATTTTTCTATTGCTTGTCGTAGTATAGCTGCGCTGGTTATCCCATCGCCGTCTAGGTGATAAAATATTGAAAAGTTATCATTGGCTTTTATAAATTCGATTATAGCTTCTGATTCTTTTTCTCCAGGTTTCATCTTCTTTAGAGAAATCTCAAATTTATATGTATATTATTTTAAATTAAGAGTACCTTGATTTAACGATTTTTTCTAGTTTAGAACCGCCATTTTCTTTTAGTAATTTTTGAAGAGCATATTCCGGTACAAAGCTATGAATTATGTAAGATGTGCCGATTTCAGGGTCTACAGGTAAATACGTAGTGCTAAAACCCTTTGTGTAATACGGTTTTGCCAATATAGTTTTTTCGAAGCTAGTTCTAAGTTGTGCAGATGCTGATGTGTGCGCTCTAAGCACCATCCATTTTTCACCTACTTTTTTCGCTTGATAAACTTCATGTTCCTCGTGGCAGTCTCCTGCTACAGCCATGTCTATGTTATCCCCTACTTTAACAGCTTGCTTTGCTATCGCAGTTCCAGCATCCATAGCAGTCCTGTATCCGGGGCTGTGTTTTTCTGACAGAGTATAAGGTCCAAGATGTGGATTTTTTCCTTTAAGCGCAAGTTTATCAGGATGTACAATTTCTGTTTCTTCCGGAGGCTGTAATAATGTCCCTACTGCCTTGAAGGTCCCTGCCATGAATCCGCCCTCGCTGGCGTTACTTGCTGCAGTTTGAACGTGGTTACCTGGAATAAAATGTGCGTGGCCATAAGCCTTTGCAAATTCAACGTAATATCCTGCGAGTTGTTCAGCTTGTGCACCCATGTCTAGAATAGCCCTTCCGTATATGCTATTTCTAAAGAATTCTTCTTTTTCTTCTGGTGTTTTAGCCTTTTCCATCTCCTTCAAAAGATCGTCGTAGTTTCCACCAGCCGACCACGCTATATCGGTGCGTTGGTATTTATCTCCTGCTGCGTGAAGCATGTCGCCCTCAAAAGCTATATGTCTTCTCTGTCTTGGTACCTTGCTTCTCTTTATCTCTAAGAGCATGGCTTCGATCATTTCTATATTCGTTCTGCCGTCCGGATTTGCTGCCCCGACGTGGAAGTCGGAAGCTTCTGTAAATTCATACATATTTTTATCAAGGTTTTCTTCGAGCTTCGAAACTTTCGTTTTTGCTTGTAAAGCTCCTAGGGAGATATGTCTCGAATCGTATGCTGCGTCTTTGTACAAAGTGAATATTGTCATGGCGCTATCTACTCCCTGCTCCAACCTTTTTGTTTCGGTCGTTTTATTCCAGGAAGCTCTAAGTCTTATAAGAGTGTCTAAATCTTGCAATGGCCCGGAATTTATGAGGTATACAGGTTTTTCGTGGCCATAAGCTCTGTAATCGACTGCAGTTACATGTGTTTTTGATTCGTGTGCTCTTAGATATATGTCTGCGAGCCTGCCTTGCATAGCGTCCTGATTAGCGCGGTCTATAGCCCTTAATGTTCCGCTCTCAGTTGGTTTACCCTCGCTATTACCAAATGTAAGCCCGTCTATCGAGTGCGAAATTCTTACGTTTAAACCGTTTATTTCCACGTCGTTTTCCAGTCTTTTTAACACCACAAGAGCGTCGCTATCGGCGTCTTTGCCGTTTTCAGAAAATATGGAATTTACCCACTTTCTATATATCTGCAGTGCGACATCCTTTATACCCTCTTTATCCTTATTCTTCCATTCTGAGGCCTTCGCTTTGTAGCTTTGCTTTATGAAATCTAGCAATTCAGGTTCTACTCCTTTAAGACCACCGAAGTCAAGGTCATCGTACCTTGCATTGTCTTTGTCCATCTGTCTTCCTATCTGCTTCCTTATTTTTTCTATAGCCGATATCAAAACTTCTACGTTTTTGTAATCGCTCTCGGAGAACACATAATATATTTTTGCGCCTTTGGCAGACGCCTGTTTATAGATATTATGCATTTGTACCCTTGCCAATCTTGCGGCCTCTTCTAAAGAGTCTATAGAATCTGTGTCACTTGCGCCTTGTTTTACTTCCTTGTAAACTTCTCTACCGTATCTTTCCTTAAGTCGGTCTTCGAGTAAATCCAATCGCTCTGTGCGTCTTTTTGAGAATTTATTTGGTACATAACCCAAGCCGCCATTTATAACTACTGCGTCTATTCGACCAGGATGTTCCTTTATTCGCTCTCCAACTTCATATAGAACTTGTGGATCGCTTAAGCGTGTAGCCAATTGTAGTTCTGAAAGCAGTACTAGCCCGAGTTTTTCTTTTCTTTCTGCAAGAACTCCTTCTTTATTCTCGCTAGAATCTAAAATTTTTTCTAATTTCTCAGAATTTTTTACCATTCCCTTCCTCCCAACTAAAAGTTTATTGTAATCTTACTAAACTTACTTCAATTACAAGTAATAATTTGAACGCTTTTCTTATAAATAGTTTTTAGATATTACTATAGTATTACTCAAACAGAAATTTTAATGCCCTCCCCAGACATCGTGCTTTATGTGGTCCTTGTCGGCAGGCACGCCACAAGATTTTAGGAGCTCGGTCATGGTAGAATTGAACTGATTTGAGCCACAAAGATAAGCGACTCTTTCTTTTACATCTGGGACGTACTTTTCTATCTTGGCAACGTCGATTCTTTCGGTCTCTCCCGTCCAGTCAGGGCTCTCGGCAGGTCTGGTAAGCGTTATTATTATCTTCGCTATACCCTTTTTATTAAATTCTTCGAGTTCAGAAGCTCTTATTATGTCGGCTTTTGTCCTGACGGAGTATAAGACTATCACGTCTTCTTCTATTCGGTTTTTTTCTATGTATCTCAACATTGATATGAAAGGTGCTATTCCGGTGGCAGCGGCTATAAACAAAGATTTTTTATTTTGGCTAGGAGCGTATTCAAAATTCTTGCCGTTTGGAACGCTTATATTATATATGTCTCCCGCGTTTGCTTTATCCAAAACAGAAGTAAGTTTTCCTCCAATCATTTCGATATAGAAATCTAGGAAATCAGAACACGGAGCGGAGCCTATTGAGTACGGTCTTTGGGCGTCGATTTTAGAACCATCGCTGCTGTAACCTATCTGTACAAATTGTCCTGGCTTAAAGTCCATTTTCTCGCCGAATTCGGATTTGAATCTAAGCGTCTTTACATTTGGAGTTTCTTTTATTATCTCTACAAGTTTATATGGTCTCTTTATAGCATTTGCAGACTTTTGAGTTGTCTCACTAACAATAATTTCTAGCCCATCTGCCATAGATTTACTTATTATAATAATGTTAGGCGCTGCCAGAATAAATAATTTCTTTCTTCAAGATTTGATTGCTTTAGACGATAAAAGTTTAAATCTCCTTGAAACCGGTGTATTTGACAAGAACTTCCGGAATTCTTATTACTCCGTCACGATCCTGATAAGTATCCATTATGGCGATTATAGTCCTTTGTATAGGTAGACCCGTGCCATCAAGCGTGTTTACGTATTTTTTATTCCCCTGATTATCGGAATATTTTATATTTAGTCTTCTTGCTATCCAATCGGTAGTATCGTCGAATGACCCAACTTCTCTGTACTTCCCCTGTGAGTACAGATAAGCCTCAATATCATATTGGTGCACATCTCTTATCCCCATGTCGCCGCTTGAGCAGTTTACTACTCTGTATGGTACTCCAAGTTCCTTCCACATTTCTTCTACGTTGCTTAGCATCTCTTCATGTAACCTGCGTGAATCCTCCGGTTTGCAAAATACTATTTGTTCTGTCTGGTCAAATTGGTGGATCCTGAATATACCTTTGGTGTCCTTCCCGTGTGCGCCGGCCTCTTTTCTGAATGCAGGGCTTACTCCTACTAATTTTATCGGCAGGTCTTTCTCTGAGATATTGGTATCGGCATATCTTGCTATCATTGGATGTTCGGTAGTAGATATTAGGAACCTGTCCTCTTCTCCTGTATCTTCGACGCCGCTTACCTTGTACAGGGCGTCCTCAAAGGTTGCCATGTGAGCTATGCCGCCGTAAACGTCCTTTTTTATCATGAACGGGGGGATTATTGGAGTATATCCCTTTGAGGCTATCTTTGATATGGAGTACATCTCTAAAGCCAATGCAAGTTGCACAAGCTTGCCTTTAAGATAAAAGAACCGGCTACCCGCTACTCTTGCGGCACCTTCAACATCTATAAGGTCCCTCTTCTCGCCGATGTCTATATGACTTTGAGTCTCAAAGTTTCTTTTCTTTATCTCCCCCACTTTCTTTATCTCTACGTTATAGCTGTCATCTTT
>JASHWD010000071.1 GCA_030044235.1 Candidatus Parvarchaeota archaeon
TATTCCCTAAAAGCTTGAAGTTCCGAATCTCGGTCTTGGATAAATTTATGCGGCATTGTACCGACGTAAGGTATCCCAAATTTTTTACCTGCTAGGACCAAGGCACTACCAACGCTTCCACCTATATAGGAAGCACGTGCTCCAAGCAGAGCAGCGTCTCTTCCATGAGCTCGTCTTGCTCCGAATTCTAATACCGTTCTACCTTTTGCTGCGTTGACTACTCTTGATGCCTTTGTAGCGATTAGGGTCTGAAAATTCATGACATTCAATATATATGTCTCAAAGAGTTGAACATCTATTGATGGTCCGGTTATGCTTAGTATAGGCTCGTTAGGGAATACCGGCGTACCCTCTGGCATTGCGTACACGTCTCCTTTAAATTTGAAATTCTCAAGATAATCCAGAAAAGACTCATTCAGGTCTTTACCAGAGGTTTCTTTTAGCCACTTTCTGTCTTCTTTTGTAAGTCTGTAACCATTTATGAACGAGATTATTTGTTCTAATCCTGCGGTTATCATGTATGAGCCCAAATGTTTTGGGACTTTTCTAAAAAAGAAAGTTTCCGTTATTATTTCTTCATTTTTATGATCTAAATCTGCCTTTCCGCCGGTAAGTTCGTAGTAGTCCAAGAAAAGTGCAAGTTCGTCTTCACTTATCAATGATGATGTTAGTTTTTTCATATGCTATAACATTACAAGAAAACTATATAATTAATCTTTATCAGTAAAGGCAATTTTTTGCCTGTTTCGATTTAATTTGCGATATTTACCACAAAAAGACATTATAAAATCAAGTAGATTTATAATACAGTTATAGACTGAATAAGTCTGAAAATAAAAACGGAGGTATGTTATGGCAGTTAAAGCGTTATTGGTTATAGATATGTTAAATGATTTCCTAAATAAGGAAGTCAATGCAAGTGTCGGCTGTCCGAGAGGCTTGTCTATAGTAGACAACCTGAAAAAACTCACAGAGGTAGCTTTGAAGAACGATGTATTATTAATATACTGCAGCGACGCACACCTCCCTTCAGATTATGAATTGAAGGTATGGGGTCCTCACGCAATGCAAGGGACAAAGGGCAGCGAAATAGTACCTTGGCTTCCAACAAAGAACTTATACATAATAAAGAGGGGAGAAAAATTGGACGAAGTACTCGCTAAGAAAGCAAAAGGCCCTTTTAACGTTGAAAAAGGGACTTACAGTGGCTTCAGGGACAACGGAGGGATAGACACGCAATTGGACAAACTACTAAAACTCAAAGGAGTCGATACACTCTATATAACCGGATTAACTACCGGTATATGCGACAGACACACTTCTGCCGAAGCTTTCTTCCGTGGCTATAACGTAGTCCTGGTAGAGGACGCCGTAGAAGGTTTCACAGCGGAAGAAAACGAGCAGGGCAAAGCATACATCAAGACTAATTACGGCGCAAAGTTAGTTGATACAAAGCAAGCGCTAAAGGAATTCGAACATTCTTGAGGCGTAATATGAAAATGCCAGTTGAGATGGAAATCGATGCGGAAAAGGCACTTGCCCATGGAATAAATTGGACCAGGAATTATTTTAATAAAGCCGGAATAAAAACCGCCGTAATCGGCATTTCTGGAGGCAGCGATTCCGCAATTACCGCGTACATAACGGCCAAAGCCATCGGGAAAGAGAACGTTATAGGCGTTCTCCTTCCTGAGGATCAAGTTACCACGAATGATGATATAAGACATGCAGAGGGGGTAATAAAGTCTCTAGGTATAAAGCGTCTTGAAGTAAATATAACAAGCATAGTCAATTCGATAATACAGACCGACCAGGACCTGCTTAAAGTAAAAAACCGCATAGCTTACGCCAACATAAAAGCCAGGATAAGAATGGTCATTCTCTATAAAGAAGCTAACAAGAATAACGCGCTTGTAGCAGGTACAGATGATAGGAGTGAGCACATTCTCGGTTATTACACAAAGTACGGTGACGGAGGAGTGGATATAAATGTTCCTGAATATCTATACAAAACACAGGTAAGAGCACTTTTAGAGTACATCGCGGAAAAGGAAAAAATGCCAGTAATGAAAGAGATATCCGATAAGAAGCCTTCGCCTAGGTTATGGGCCGGACAAACGGCAGAGGGAGAACTGGATATGGATTACAAAACAATCGACAGAATTTTTTATTACATAAAAGATTCGAATGAGAAATTTGATATAAAACGCTTGTCAGAAAAATTGGGAATAAAAAGCGATGTTATAAATCGGATAACCCATATGGAAAAAATAAACATGCATAAAGATCTTTTACCGCCGTCTCCTCCCGTAATTTATGATTTTAATCTGCACAAGGATTAAAAATAATATGGATGATACAGTAATTTTAAGCGGCACGGCATCTAATGGCATAGCTGAAGGCGTATCGCATTTCTTGAAGTTGCCATTAATAAAAATAGAGAGCAAATTATTGCCTGACGGAGAATCTTATATAAGAATACCGAAAGATTTATCCGGTAAAAAGATAATCTTAGTTCAATCAACTTATCCTCCGCAGGATAAACATCTTATAGAATTATTTCTTTTACTGGACGCGGCAAAAAGCTTTAATCCGAAAAATCTAATTCTTGTTATACCTTACTTGGCTTATGCCAGGCAGAATCAGCGTTTTAACGAAGGTGAACCAATAAGCGTAGAAGCAATTCTTAAGCTAATAAGATCAATGGGCGTAAATTCGCTTATCACCGTCGAACCACACAGACTAGAATCTCTAGAAGCATTTGAAGGAAACTCTTTGATAATAGATCCAATAGCTGCATTCGCAAAAGCCATCGGTAAAGAATTTAAAAATTCCGTAATATTGGCGCCGGATCACGGTGCGATTAAAAGAGCAGAAAAATTAGCTTCTTTACTAAAGACCGACCATACTTCATTGAATAAGGAAAGAGATAAGAAAAGCGGAGAGGTTACTTTAGCGGAAGGAAATGAATATGACTTCAAAGGCCGCGATGTAGTTATAATAGATGATATAGTAAGCACGGGCGGTACTGTAGTAAAGGCTGCGGAATTCGCAAAGAAAAACAATGCCGGTAAAATATCGGTCATCGCTGCACATCTTATAATGGCGGATGGATGCTACCAGCGACTTAAAGACGCGGGGGTATCAAGCATAATAGGTTCAAATACAGTAGAAAATACAAGGGCGCGGATTATTGATTTATCGGAGGTTATAGCGGAAGGAGTATCAAGCGTCTTAAAAACGTCGGATTAATCTTTAAAGCGGAAGGAGATATTATTAATATGAAAATAAAGCTTATAGCGAAAAAGCAATATGCAGCGCTTAAGAGTTTTTACAAGGAATTCGAGATAACGGACGATGCAAAAATTTGCGTGGCTGTTGGCGGTGACGGCACATTCATAGAAGCCGCACGCAGCTTTGATGGTCCAATATTGCCTATACGTGGAGAAGAAGCTGGAAGCACCGGATACTATTCAGATGTAGGCTTAAGCAGCATAGACACTATAATAGACAGATTGAAACACAACAAATACTCCGTAGAAGAATTAAGCAAGAAGATGGAGATAAGGTATAAAGATAAAAGCTATTTTGCAGTAAATGAGGCACTTTTGAGGAACATAGTGAAAGAAGTATTCTTTAAGGTATATACCGTGGAGAAAGGAAAGAAAAAACTCCTTTATCCATATCTAATTAGCGGCGATGGATTGTTAATAACCGGAAAAATAGGTTCTACCGCTTATAATCGAAATGCACATGGGCCGATAATACTTAGTGAGAATGTGATATGTCTTAATTTTCTTTTTGCTGAAAGCCTTCTTTCTAACCCGTTGGTTTTAGACGCAAATTCAGAGATATGCATCGACGTAGTAAAAGGCCGCGGGTCATTAATGCAAGACGGAATCTCGATAGCGGATTTAGAGGCAGGAGACTCTTTCCACGTAAAACAATCAAAAGAAGTCGTGCGCATAATAAGGCTTAACGATATGAAGGAAGACTTCTCCGATAAGCTTGCCAGAATGATAAATAGCAAACTTATAAGCGGTGTAGCACAGAAATGATTTTTCTTCTAAATTAGTCCGGTCCTTTCTTTATTTGGAATATTTACAATTTAGCTTGCGATGCAAAGGTTTATATACTAGATAATTTCTCTACTACTAAGTAATAAGTTATAAAAAAAGAGGAGGTAAATAAATTATGGACAAACAAGGAACAAACAAAGGAACACAGCAAAAGCCTAAAGTGGCTGCTCAACCGCCAGCTATGGCAGGACCAGCGAAAAAGATATCTTTAGACGAGGTTTTAAATTCTACTAACTTTGGCGCATATCAGATGGCGTCTAGTTTAGTTAAAAATTATGAACGCTTGGGAGACCACCCGTCATTTAATCCAAATCTAGTCGGTGCTGGCTTGTATAAAGCATTGCAGGAATTCCAAGCAGAAATATCCAACAAAGATGAAAAACTAGAAGTAGGTCTGCTTTTGGACGCATTACAGAAGAACCTTCAAAACAATACTCTAACGAAAAAGAGCTTTGAAGACACGCTTGAACACGTGAAATCGTTCTTGGGACCGTATGTTAATAAAGTTAAAGGCGGCTTAGAAGAAGGCCACTATAGAACAATGGCAATGAGGGCCTTACAAGATAAAGAAATGTACGGATCGCTTTATGCCAAAATAGCTGCCCACCCTACAGCACAACGCGCTGCACAATTGGGCGGTCTTTTCAAGGAGATCGGCGAACAGGCCAAGAAAGGCGATGTCTCAACATTGTCTACATACTATCAAAAACTCGCTTCACCTAAGACCCTAGACGACCATATAAAATCAGGCAAAACTCCAGAGGAGGCTAAGACAATAGTCGACAGTGGGAAGAAAGCCTATGAGAGTCTAGTCGGTACTTTGGGCGAAGATATGAAAGCTGCCCACCAGCAGTATATACAAAAATTAGTTGGTAACGGCTTTTACAAAGAGACCCAAAAAATAGATGTAGGACATCTAAAGACAACGATCTCCGGAGCAGCGCCTCACGACATACTGACATTAATGCCGTATGGAAGCAGGGGCGAGGCATCGGAGTAAACCTATCACTCCTTTAAAAAGGAAGGAGTATCCTCCCGCCTCGATGTAAGTTTGATTTTTGGCTTACATTGAGGCACTTTTTTTTATTAAGAATTTAAGCTATATCAGGTACATTTTTTAGAGATTTATAGTATTCTACAGTTCTCTTTACGCCTTCTTCTATTGAAACTTTAGGCGTAAAACCAAGTACCTTCTTCATCTTTGTAGTATCCGCTTCAACTATATCCACATAATTTTTTAATGGATTTGGCACAAATTCCACCTTTACTTTATTATCAAGATGTTTACTAACTAGATTTATGCTGTCCATGAACGAATACGATTTTCCATTACCAATATTGAATACGCCGCTCACGTTCTTTTTAAAGCATAGCAGGTTTGCATCGGCTACATCATCTACATGAACAAGATCCCTTCTCTGGGAGCCATCCCCATAAATCCTTATTGGTTTTTTAAGAAGTCCTTTCCAGGTTATTTGAGAAACCATGTTAGCATATGATTTTTTGCTTTCTTCATGGTCACCATAAACGCTAAAGTATCTAAGAGCGCAGTATTCAAGACCAAACATCTGTTGGTACAGGTTGGAAAGTCTCTCCATCGGGTATCTAGCTTCTGTGTAAAAGTCGGTTACATGAGGCACCATTTCTTCTTTGTGTGGAGGAGTATAGCCATTATATATTGAAGAAGTAGAAGCGAAAACTAGTTTAACTTTGTTCTTTCTGCAATATTCTAGAACCGAAACAAAGTCAGAAATGGCTTTTGCTACTAAAGTAGGGTCATCGCGATACATTGGCGTAGAAGAATATATTCCATGATGGAAAACCGCGTCAAATTTTGGTAGTGTCAGTATCTTAGAAGCGTCTCCTTTTACCAATTTGTATTTATTTTCTACGTCTTTAAGGTTTTTTAGATCTCCCGTATGGAAATTATCAAGTACGCTGACATCCCAACCATCATTTATTAAGCGTCTGGCGATGTGAGAACCAATAAAACCTGCACCGCCGGTCACTAATGCTTTCATGCTTATGAGAGCAATTATTAATATAAATAATTATGCTGAGCTTTTGAGTATAAATTTCAAACAAATTATTTCAAGAAATATGATTCAAGATCTTCAGCGTTTATTATCGGCTTTTCTACCTTTTCCATGTCGTCTATTGCGATTCTCTGGCATGCTGTATTTATGAAAACGTCTATATCCCTGAACTCATTCAGACGACTGTAATTTATTTCGTCTCCTACAATCGAATAAATTTTCTTTCCTTTTTCTTCTAAGGCTTTTTTCAACAGCTTAACACCATAAGTCTGGCCCGCTTTTGTGGATTCAACGAACATTAAGTTTTTGGCGCTCAATGCTAGACCTACACCCTGAAGTATTCTTTTTCTATATTTGTCCGCCACTCTTTGCTCTATTATCGTGACAGTCTCACTTTCTGGATCAGCATTTATTACCGTTTTGCCGAATTTTACCGGTATCCCAAGCACATGAAAGACGCCCTGTGTAAAAGCCAAAGTCGCATCACAATCTGGGCAATCAGCCGCGTATACATCGCACCCAAGTATCTGACCGGGATGTTTAGCCCTGTAAAGCGATTGTTTTATCACGAATTCCTTTTGCGGTGTTCTTTTCTTAAAGTCTTGCATCTGGTCCAAATACTGTATCGATCCGACAAGGTTTATTTTCTTGTAAGGGGCTATTTTGTTTTGTATTTCTTTGACGAAATTGTCGCTCATTTCTCCCCTGTATCTGGCTTCTACAAACATCATTTCCATATTAAATTATTAATTGTAAAGATAACATATAAATACTAATCAAAAGTTAGTTAATCCTATGGAAACCAAAGTTGTGATAAGCGATCCAAAAACAGGCAAATCATACAATAAATCTTTGTCGGCAGATGAAGCGCTTTCCCTGTCTAGCAAGAAATTAGGCGAAGAAATAGATCTTTCATTCATGGGTCTAGATGGTTATAGCGCAGTTATGAGCGGGGGAAGCTACATGACAGGTACGCCGATGCGAAAAGAAATCGATGGCATAGGACTAAAGAAGGTACTTATCGAAAAAGGCGTAGGTAACAAACAAGGTATAAGACGTAGAAAAAGCGTCGCGGGCAATACGGTTAGTCAATTCACTTCGCAGGTAAACTTAAAGATAACTAAATACGGCCAAAGAGCGCTGGATGAAGCATTAGGCACGAAGAAAGAATAATGGTCGAAGATATTATAATAGATGTTGTCGGAAGTTTCGCAGACGGTAAAACTACTCTTGTCAGAGCTTTGGCAAACGAATCTACTCTAAGACACAGCGAGGAAAGGAAAAGAGGCATAACAATACGCTTAGGATACGCGCATTTCCTTATTTACAAATGTACTAAGTGTTCTTCTTTTAGCCGCTACGAAAAATGCGAAGCTTGTGGAGCAAAAGGGACACTTTATTACAGGGTTTCTATAATAGATTCGCCTGGCCACAAGACATTAATGACAATAATGCTAGCTGGCGCTCCATTGGTAAGCGGCGCGGTACTTGTTGTAGCCGCAAATCAGAAATGCCCACAGCCCCAAACGGAAGAACATCTTGAGGCGATAAAGATAATAGGCGTGAAGAATCTGGTTGTAGCCCAGACTAAAGTTGATTTAGTTGGTGCTGAAAGAGCAAGGCAGAATTATCAAGAAATAAAAGATTTTCTTTCGAAGAACGGATTCTCCGACACAAAAATAATACCCGTTTTCTCAATAAACGACGTGAACATAAAAGAACTTGTACAAGAGATAGGTAAGTTCAATGTAAACAAAGAAAAGGACAATAAAAAACCAGAAATGTTAGTGGTACGTAGCTTCGATGTAAATAAACCAGGCGCGGAAATATCAAAATTAAGCGGTGGCGTTTTAGGCGGCGGTCTTAAGGAAGGAGAGATAGCCGTTGGAGATAAAGTCACCATTTATCCCGGAATCTTTATAAAGAATGCTTGGAAGCCAATAAAAACAGAAGTCCTCCAGATACAAAGTGAATTCGGGCCAGAACAAAAAATCGGCCCAGGCCTGACAGTAGGGATAAAGACAAAATTAGATCCATCATTAAGCAGAAGAGACAGTCTCGCCGGTAGTTTGGTCGCGTCAAATGATGCCCCCCCGAATTTTAGAAATAAAATAAGCGTAACTTACTCACCATTGATCGATAAGGAGAAAAACGTTTTCAAAAAGCCCCTGCAGAAAAATGAGATGGTATTGCTAAACGTTTTAGCGGCAAAGGTATTGGGCACAGTATCTTCAATTGCTAATGAAAAAGTAGGTATAACCTTGAACAATTCCTATTTGCCTTACTACACTGGAGATAAGGCGATAATATCCAGAAAAGTTGAAAATGTATGGGTTCTTGCAGGGTCTGGAACTATATATGATTAAAGTTCTCATAGACACAAATTCTCTGATATATTTTTTTGATAACAAAACTGACCTATATTCAGAATTTGACAAAGCTTTCTCAGAATCGTTTTCATTCTACACAATATCCCCCTGTATAGAGGAACTGAAAAGACTAGGCAAAAAAGACGTAATCAAGTGGATGGAATTTTGTAAAATAAATACCGTAAGAATTGAAAATAAAGGCAAGGTAGATGATAACATATTAGAAGTTGCGAAAAAAGAAAGTTCGGCCCTGATTTCCAGCGACAGAGAACTTTTAAACAGGGCAAGATCTGCCGGGATAAGAATATTCAAAGTTGGAGGCAGAGGAGTAACGCAAAGCTAAAATATTTCTGTTCTTTTTGATAAAGTCCGCGTAATGCTAAAAAAGATTTAAATATCCACAAGCAATCAATACCGAATGGAAAATGATTTTATATTCGTGGGCCAAAAACCAATAATGTCGTATGTTTTAGCCGTGCTTACTCACGTTAACTCAGGTCATGATCACGTTTTCATAAAAGCGAGAGGAGCTATGATTTCAAAAGCGGTAGACATCTCTCAGATAATAAAGAGAAAATTTTCAAAAGATCTTAAACTTGGAAATGTGGAAGTAGGTACGGAAGAATTAACTTCTGAAGACAATAAAAAAAGAAACGTTTCCTTCATATCTATAGAGCTTAAGAGATAAATTATGATAAACAACAACGATTTCGTTTTGATTAATTTTATAGGCAGAATAAAGTCTTCGGGGAAGATTTTTGACCTTACAGATAAGACCGTCGCTGAAAAAGAAGGGTTGAATCAAGAGGGGTTGAATTTCGGGCCGGTTCTAGTGATACCAGATTCAAACTATGTATTAAAAGCAGTAGCTCAATCGCTTTTAACTAAGAGCGTAGGGGATAAATACACTTTAGAAGTTAAAGCAGAAGATGCTTTCGGAAAATTTAATCCAAAGCTTGTTAAGACTTTTGGTATCAGCTCCTTCAGAGAGAGTGGTGTTAATCCATCGGTTGGAGACGTTTTGATGCTCGACAACAAACTCGCTACAGTTTTATCAGTAAGCGGCGGAAGAGTGATGGTCAGCTTTAATAGTCCTCTGGCAGGTAAGGACTTAGTTTACGAGATAGAGATAATAAAGCTTATAGAAGACCTAAAAGAAAGATGCTCGGCCATATTTGAGCACTACGCCGGTAAAAAGCCGGAATCCGTTACAATAGACCAGAACAAAGTTACTTTGCATTCCAAAGACGAACTTAAACAGTATACTATAGATGCGATAATCTCTGACATAAACAAATATGTGAACAAGGAGTATAAAGTCGAAATCGCAAGGTCATGATTGAATTTTCGATAAATATTTATATATTGCCGAAAACAACTAATTAAAGCGAAAATAAATACAATATGGATATGTTAAACACAAATTTGTCCGGTCAAGGTATAAAAAACACTAATTTTGATTCCAGTAGGACTAAGGAATTCGACAAAAGTCTTGAAGAGATGATAACTTCTAGGAGAACAAGCATAAAGGTTGTAGGCGTCGGAGGTTCTGGAAATAATACGCTTAGCAGGATGTTCGAAATAGGCATAAAAGGCGCAGAACTAATCGCTGTAAATACAGATGGCGCGGATCTACTTTGCACCCCTGCAGACAAGAAGATACTCATAGGTAAAGAAATGACAAGAGGCTTGGGGGCCGGCGCAGACCCTGCAGTTGGTGAAGCAGCAGCGAAAGAACAAGAACAGGAATTAAAAGAAGCCCTTCAGGGTGCGGACATGGTTTTTATTTGCTGCGGAATGGGCGGCGGTACAGGTACTGGTGCGGCGCCGGTGGTTGCACAGGTAGCAAAGAAATTAAATGCTCTCACGATAGCGGTTGTAACAGTTCCTTTCAAAGCAGAAGGCAGAAGAAGAATGAATCAAGCACTTGGGGGCATAGAAAAATTAAAAGCTACTGTAGACACTTTGATAACAGTTCCTAATGAGAAACTTTTAGCTATAGCACCCGGTTTACCTTTACCAATCGCATTAAAAATAGCTGATGACGTTCTGACAAATGCAGTAAAAGGCATAACCGAATTAATAACAAAACCTGGACTGATAAATGTGGACTTTGCAGATGTAAGAAGAATAATGTTGAATGGCGGCGTAGCTTTGATAGGAACAGGAGAAAGCGATGCAAAGGACAAGAAATTAGAGAGCGTAGTCGAAAAAATATTGAACAATCCATTGATAGATGTAGATGTTTCTAGCGCTAGAGGAATGCTTATAGACGTTGCAGGAGGCCCGTCCCTTACTCTAGAAGAGGCGAATAAGGTTGTAGAGCTAGTAAATCAAAAATTACCTGAAGACATAAACATAATATGGGGCGCACACATTTTCCCTGATCTAAAGAATACGATAAAAGTTCTAGCAATAATAACCGGGGTAACATCTAGACAGATAACCGGAAAGTCCGTATCGGAAGAAAAAGAAGCCAAAGAGCGCAAGGAAGTAGAAGAAGAACTGGGCATAAAATTCTTGAGTTAATAAGATATGGATGAAAGGAAAAGTTTAGCGGATGCGAATAAGTCAGACGATTCTAAAAAAGATGAAAATAGTCGCATGCCACAAGAAGAAGCTTCAGAACAAGAAATCGAAAATCTAAAGGAGGAGATAGAGAAGCTAAAGCAGGAACAAAATAAGATTCTAGCAGCAGAAAAGAAAGAAGGAAAACTTGAACATTCCGACATTTCAAAATTACAGAAGCTGGAAAAACACGATTCTGAGATCGTTCAAAAAGTAAATGAACTAAAAGAGCAAACAAAACAGGAAGCAAAGGAAGCGCATGTGCCTCCCCAGAAGCAAGGCAAGGGGAGCAGATTCGCAAAGTTTATAACAAAATTGAAATCTTTTAGATTTGGCGGGATAAAAAGCAAGCTAGACCACTATTGGTTTGAATATTCAAGGGTCATTCACCTTGCAAGAAAACCCACACGTAAAGAATATAGAGAACTTGCTATAATGGTAATCGTAGGAACCCTAATAATAGGCGGTATAGGTTTCATAGTACAGATGATAATACAATTTATTTAGTTCTATCCAACGCGAAATGGAAATCAAATGGATTCCGATCAATAAGTTATTAGAACACGAAGAAATAGATCCAAAGGAAGTTAACATTATAAGCAAGACGCTGAAGAACAATAAGTTTACGCCAATAGTTGTTACAAAAGTTCCCGGCAAAGACAGATACGTTATACTGGACGGTCACCATAGGTTCAATGCTCTGAAGAAAACCTCGGCGACTTCCGTGCCTTGTATAGTCGTTGACTACAAAAGCGTTGAACTAGGATATTGGAGAGAAGACTACAAAAATGTTACAAAGGCAGATGTTATAAACTCTGCGATAGCAGGAAAGAAGTTCCCCAGAAAAACTACAAAACATAAATTCGCGTTTAACCAAGAAGATTACGGTTTGGATATAAAAGAATAATTAGGAGACTTCTATTGTCCCAGTCGAAGAATAATCTCCGACTTTTAAAAACTCGGTTATCTCTCGGAAGTCTAAATCTCTAAGTATACTTTTAGAATAGTCTAGTCTAAAGTTAACAAGGTTTCCAGACACTTCTTCCAGTCTACCTTGGCTCATTCTAAATGCATGTTGATAATTAAAAGAATTTATGTTTTTATTCCAGTTTTTATCTGGACCGATTACTCCATGTCTTCTTAAAAAAGCGCCAAAAATCCCGGCGTTTTCCATGCAATTATAAACTATATTCCCTAGCTTATCAACACGGACATATCCTCTGCGTACCTCTTCAAGCGGCGCGTTAGTTCTTTTTAATGGACCTTCAACTAAAAGTAATTCCAGCGCTTCTTCTAATGGACTTAGCGTCCTACAGAATTCTCCCACAAAGACTACATCGCCTTCTTTAGGAGAGCCCGCGTATTTAATCATATTTTTTACATTAAAACTTTTTTCCATTTTCTTTATTATGTTAATTGTATAATTTATATTTTTCTGGCCATATCAGAAAATATTAAATACAAAGATTGTAATAATCTATTGTAATGGTAGTATAAATCCTACACTGTATGGCAAATAAGACAAAAGTAAGCATAACTTTGAACGACACGCTTACCAGATTCATAGACCTTGTACGTGGAGATGTACCGAGAAGTAAGTTCATAGAAAATTATCTTAAGGACAGGATAAGCCTTTTCGAAGTAATCTGGATATATAGTGATGAATTAAATAAACTTTCAAAAAAAGAGCTGATTTATTCGCGCGTTTCCCAAACTCTGGGGAAACCATTACATAGGTATGAAGGGTTTATTGATGTTAACAAGGATTCGCTAGATTTTTATGACACAGAACTTTCAAGACTTTTTTCCATATCAAAATTAGAAATCAAGAATCTGAAAGTTGGTTACGATAAAGACTTTAAAAGTTTACTCAATTCTAAGGGAATGAATCCGCCTATGCACTTTTCTTTCGGGAAGCGTAAAATGTATATTTTTACCAGACCCTTGGGAGGGTTATTCTTTAAAGGAGAAAATGAGATAATCTCCCAAACATTCATCTAATTTTTTTATAACTAACCCGACTACAATTTAGAAATAAAAGCTTTGAAGTCTTTTTCGTTTATTCCAAAGCTTAAACGTGCATCAAGTCTTGATATCATTTTACCGCCCTTGAAAGCTATGATCGTAGGGATAGCGAGCACGTTGAATTTATCCCAGAGTTTAGAGCTTTCGTCACTTATGTTGGCCTTTATCAATTTAAAGCCGCTTATTTTATTTTCATATCTTTCGAAAATCGGCATAAACCATTTGCAAAAAACACACCAGTCGGCATAGAAAAGTACTATGAAATTATCGCTTTCGTTTAATATTCTTTTTTCGAAGGTCTTTTCGTTTAATATCTCCATAGCGTCTAATTTTTTCTATCAAAATTGATAATATTTCTAGTAAACTAAAGGATATAAATACGTCTTAGCATATTGAAATATGGCAAATAAACCTACAAAAAAACAAGAAACGGAAAACGAATCTGACGAAGCTACTTGTTGTTGTGGTGGGAATTGCGGTTGTGGAGATTAAACAGACCAGAAATAGACAAATCTTTTAACCGTCTAAACAAGCCGCTAAATCAACGCATTGATAGGTATAACCCTCTTTTTATTTAGTTAGATTTAAATCTACAGGAGTATTACTTAAGGTATGCGTAAAAAACCTTCTACGACAATTGATAAGCGTAGTCAAGCTACATTGGACTTCTTAATTAGTTGGGGTGCCGTTCTCGTTATAATAGTAATCGCGGTGGTGGTACTGTTTGAATTAGGTATCTTTTCAGCGCCAAAGCCGCAGACTCTCATAAATGGATTTCAGGGGGTGCAGGTTACTGACGCAGCAGCAAATCAATCTATTCTAGTCGTGAAATTGACTAATTCTTTTGGTCAGCCTATAAATATAGATAACCTCTCCGCGTCCTACAACGGAAAAACCGCATCCGGCTTACGTTGCTCCACTTTACAGGTCGCAGACGGTTCTACCGCTCTCTGTAGATTAAATATTTCTAGTCTCAGTCTTCCAAGTACTTATCTAATCGGATTAACAGTACAATATTCGCCTTCAGATTCGAACGTAATAGTCTTCTCCAATGGTACGATAACCAGCCAGCTAGTTTCAAGAACGGTTCTCCAAGCGCTAAATAACGTTACTACTTTCTTTGAAGAGGAGAACCTACCCACATATTCGAACTGGTCGGTGGATGTCAACGGCGTAGCTTACTCAAATGAGGTACCCACATCTGGTTTAGGGATAATAAGTGTTAGTCTTCCATTTGGTGTTTACGCTTACAACGCAAGTAATGTGACTACAGAGACGCCGCCAAATTGTAATGGCGTTCATTCATCCCCGGCGGAGGGAATATTTAATGCAGGTTCGACTACTTTTATAATCTATCAAGGAACGTGTAAAACATATATCTTGGCAAATGCCGGCGGAGAAACTAGACTTGATATACTTGATTATGTAGCAGATTTTAATGCGACATATGATGGACAAACTAATTCGTCCCCTAGACTTTA
>JASHWD010000072.1 GCA_030044235.1 Candidatus Parvarchaeota archaeon
CCATACTTTTTTGAGGCGGATAAAATGAGAAATGGATTAATCACAGTTAAAAACCAACTTCTAGAATTTAAATCTGACGTCGAGCGCGCGCGGGTAGAACACGGCGACCTGCATTCCGGTAATATTTTAATAAGAGAAGGGGATAACCGTCTTTTAGTCATCGATCCACTTCCATTGACTAGGAACTCTGAAGAGAAAACAAACAGAAAACAATATGACGTAGAGTGCATAAACGAGCATTTAGAAGATATAGAAAATTATATAGAAAAGATAGAGTTAGCTACAAGATTAAGAAGATTAGTCAGCGCAAAACTGTAAAATTAATTAAACAACTATCATGTCTTCCCAAGTTTTAGGCGCGGTAGTCAACATTTCATAACCCTTTTTAGTCACTACAATATCATCTTCTATCCTTACGCCGCCAAAGCCGGGCACATATACACCAGGCTCTACGGTTAATACCATACCTTCTTCTAATACGGAGTTTCCATACGGATTAAGCGTGGTGCTATCGTGTACATCCAATCCAAGCGAGTGTCCCAAATTGTGTGTAAATAATCCATGGTACCCATTTTTGTCTATCACATTTACAGCCGCTTTATAAACATCAAGGCCAAGCGCACCTGCTTTTATAAGTTCTAACGAGGCTTTTTGTGCTTCGAAAACTGTATTATAAATTTTCTTTTTCTTTCCATCTGTGTTTCCCATTATGAAAGTTCTTGTGGTGTCCGAGCAGTATCTCTTATACCTTGCCCCATAATCACAGACAATTAAGTCGCCTTTTAGTATCTTATTATCTCTGGGCACATAGTGTGGTTCAGCGCTATTTTTACCGCTACCAAAGATGGTTTCGAATGATGCGCCGGCCGCGCCTAGTTTCATCATATTATAATCAACTATAGCAGCCATTTCGGTTTCCTTTAAGCCCTCTTTTATCGCAGTCTTTACTGGATAAAAAGAAGAGCTTGCTATCTCTGCAGCTTTTTTAATTAACTTTATCTCGACTTCGTCCTTTATAATTCTTGCACGTTCTATAGAAGTGCCAACGTCTACTATTTTTGCATCCTTTATGACATCACAAAGCCAAAGATAATTTTTTGTGGTCAGCCCACCATAATTTACACCTATCTTTTTATGCCCTTTTAATTCCTGTGATAATGAGCTCTTGAAATCTTCATGCGGTTTTTTGTCAATTACAATAACTTTAAGTCCAGTTTCTCTTGCGCTTTCTGCCTCTAAAGTCCCGGTTACAATTGTTACTTCTCCGTCTGCCGACGCTATAGCAAAAGATTTTTCAAATATCCCGCTTGTAACCCCAGTAAGATAGAAAAAAGTAGAGTCTATATACGGTCCAACATCATTGTTTATTATAACGTGTGAAACGTCTTTATCGTCTATTCGATTGAAAATCTTTTCTACTCGCTCTTTTAATAAGCTATTCATGTTTATAGGACTCATTTAGACAATAAAAATTATATTTTAGGCAATATTTTATTAAAGGCTTTTAATTCTCGATTGCATAGTCTCTATTGAGGTGCTTTAACATGAAAGGATATGCAATTCCAATAGAAAAGGAAACAAGAAAAAACACGGATTTTCGTCGGGTGCTTTACACTGCTGAGCACAGTCAGCTCGTTCTTATGTCCATAAAGCCGGGGGATGAGGTAGGGATGGAAGTTCATAAATCTTCAGACCAGTTTTTTAGATTTGAAGAAGGCGAAGGGAAAGTTATTATTGACGGCGTGGAACATCCTGTTAAAGATGGCGTAAGCGTTGTAGTTCCCAGCGGAGCTTGGCACAATGTAATAAATACATCAAAAACTTCTGATCTTAAATTGTATACTATTTACTCACCTCCGCATCACAAAGACGGTACCGTTCATCACACTAAGGCAGACGCCTTGGCAAGCAAAGAGCATTTTGGCGGTAAAGTATCTGAATCTAAATAAGAGCAACCTACGACTTGCTAACTAAATACTCAAAATTTATTTAAATTATGCTGGATCCCGGAATATTTTTAGCGGCATTGGGGATAACTCTCCTCGAAATCTCGGAAGCAGCAGCCGTAGCTCTCGCTCTATATGCAGAAGGCGGTTCAAGAGCCTTCTTCTATGTAGGACTAGGGGTAGCCGTGGTCCTTATTATCACATTTATCGTAGGAAATGCAATCGCACTATTACCCCAACGTTTGATATACATCATAGCGGCGTTTCTTTTGCTTTATTTCGGACTAAGACTTACTAGAAGCGCTAGAAGAGCGGTCTTAAACTCTAGGAAGAAAGTAAAATACGGCACCGAAAAACTTGAAAAAGGATTATTCTATACGGGTTTTTCTGTTGGGGCAGTAGAAGCCTTTGAAGCTGCGATTGTTCTGGTTGTGCTTATTCCTATAAATTATACTTCTACACTTCTAGGGCTTTTTACGGGTTTGATTATAGTAATAGTAGGAACTGCACTTTTGAGAGCGCAGGTTAGAAAAATCAAACAAGCAAATATGAAAGTAGCTGTCTCCAGTCTATTATTGTCTTTCTCGGCATTCTGGTTTTTGGAGGCGTCTAATATAAGTGTATCTGATTTATACTTGATACCACTGTTTGTAATATTCTTTGTTAGCGTCTATCTTTTTGCTAATAGAAAATAATAGCATTAGTTAAAAAAACATAAGATTAAGCGTGAAATAATATCAGAGGTTGGAACGCGACAGAGCCAAAAATATAAAACATTTATAAATTTCTTTTGATTTTACCATTTATGGCGCAAAAAATATCTTCTGGAACAGTGCACAAGATACCAAATGACATGAAAAATGCACTATTGACAGATAAGAAAGCGTTTGAAAAATGGGAGGATATTACGCCATTGGCAAGAAATGAGTGGAT
>JASHWD010000073.1 GCA_030044235.1 Candidatus Parvarchaeota archaeon
CTGTTTTTTGGCTTTGGATTTGGTTTAGTACTAGACGAGGCCAACCTAGTATTAATCGGAGGACAAACTTACACTTTAGCACAATATTACAGCGCTTACGGCGTAACCTTTGAATTTGGAGTAATAGCTTTGCTCTTAGTTTGGTTATTTTTGAGCACGTACATAGGGAATAGAAACACAGCGAGCCAAAGAAAACAGAACAGATAAGCTTAAATTATTACGGCTGTCTAATTAATAGAATAAAATAATATGATAATCGATGGCAAAGGTTCCATTCTTGGAAGAGTAGCGACTTACGCTGCTAAAGCAGCTCTAGAAGGAGATGCAGTTGTAGTAGTAAATGCAAATGATTTAGTGATAATAGGCGAGAAAAACAACATACTTGAGAAATACAGGCACCGTCTCGAGGTAGGAACAACGTCTAAAGGACCATTCACACCTAGAGATGTAAAGGGTATAGTAAGAAGAGCGATAAGAGGAATGCTTAAAAGAAAGAGTCCGCACGGCCGAGAGGCGCTTAGAAGAGTAAAGGTTTTTGAAGATGTCCCAGAGGAATATAAAAATCAGGAAAAACTTGTAGTAGCTAGGATGAAGACCGGCATACCTATACACAACGTTAAAATATCCGAGCTTTCAAACATATTGAAGTATAAGAAAGTATGAAGAAAAACGCAATCATAGTCGCAAAGAGAAAAACGGTAGTCGCTAGAGCGGTTATAACCGATGGCACAGGCAAGATTTCAATAAATCATAAATCACTTTCTGCGTATTCAGATACCCTTTTAAAACTGATAGTAAATGAACCCGTTTTGATAGCAGGGGACTTAGCCAAAAAATATGATATAGCCATCGAACTAAACGGGGGCGGAACAATGGCAAGGGCACAAGCAATGCGGGCCGTTATCGCAAAGAGTCTTTCGAAGAAGGAAAAAAGCTTAAAGAAAAGATTTCTTGAGTACGATAGGTCGCTTTTGGTTGATGATAAGAGACAGACCGAAGCCCAGAAACCTTATAGAAGCTCAGCAAGGTCTTTGAAGCAGACTTCTTACAGGTAGTTTCTAAAGTTTTATTTTAGTAAATAGAGAGAAATTTAAATCAAAGAAAACTAAATAACTATCTGGTTCTTTGCGGCCCATGCAAGCAGGGTTATAAGCTCTTCTAAAGAATACTTCCTGGCCTCGTCAGGTATAGTCTCTAGCATTAACTCTAGAGTTGGTATGTATTGCTTCAGTTGTGATGGTATAACCGAATACGCTTTAACAAGAGAAGTAAGTATGACTTCGGCGTCTTCTTTAGTTATGCTTGTCCCTACAAAGCCCATACGAACTAATAGAAGTTAAAGTATTTACCCATTTCAGAATGGAGTCCGCCAAGTACCATAACCACAACTCCGACTACTATGAAGATTATGGATGAGTACGTGTAGCTTATCTGGAAATAGTTAAAAAAGTCATCTAACCTGAAAGTTACATGAGGTATATTTAGTCCAGACAATACTATGGCACCGACTACTATCAGTACGATTCCAACCGCCACTAACGATTTGTACATACTAAACTATAGATGAGAACCTAATTAAATGCTTTCTTTATTCCGTTTTATGAGAATTTAGATCTTCTTTAGTACTAATATCAGACTATCTTTTGTGAACTGTTCAGAAAGGATACCTTCACCTTTTTCTCTCTTTATTATTTTTAGATAAAGTCTCTTGCCACATACTGCCCTTACTTCTATTGAATTTTCCATCTTCATCACGCTTATGTCAGATTTATTTTTTACCCCAGGAAGACTTATCGCGTGCACCGTGGTGTCACCGTGGTCAGACACAAGGTCCTCGGGCTCGACGACTTCGTTTACGTTGCCTATGTTTTTATTAAATTTATCCTGCATGTTAGTTTTCTGTTTAGGCTGTTGCGGGTTCTGGAATAGTCCACCGCCTATTACGTTATTAAGGAGAGGGCCCATGACCTGTTGCATCATTTTGTTCAAATCTATATTCATGTTGCCCAAAGAAACGTTTTGACCGTTTGATGGCATACCACAATTAGGACAGAAATTCCACTGCTTTTCTAGCGTGTAGCCGCAGCCGTTGCATTTTTTCTTGAACATATTATTTTATTATATTTTAATAATAGCTTAGAATATATACTTGACTTAAAATAATAAAAATTATATTAAACGCTTAAAAATTAAAAAAGCAAAAATTAAGCCTTTATTCAGTGTCGTCTTCTTCGACTTCTTCTTCGTCTTCTTCTTCGAGGCCTTCGTCGTACATGTCGCCCAAATCATCGTTCTGTTCGACTATGTCTTCTTCGGCTTCTTCTTTTTTCTTTTTTACAGCTTTCTTTGCCATTTAAACCTCCCTTATAAGATGTTCATTCCTCAGGAAATTCATCTTACTTTTTAAGAGAAAAAGCTTCTTTATAAAGGTTTCTATAGCATAGAATTTGGTAAATATTACAAATTATCATATTTTTAAAAGTCCGGCTGTTAACATCTGTATGCTGAAACGAAAAGACAAAACCGCGTTCAAAAGAGACTTTGATTTTCTCGTAAATAAAGCGATAGAGCTCTACGATTCGAATAGAAAACTTTCAGAAAGATATTCTTACATCGCTTATAAAATATATTTGTCTAAAAAACTTGATTTATCCAAAAACGAAAAAGTTTTAATATGCAAACACTGTAATAAAATACTTATACCCGGCAAGACGGCAGTTGTACGACTCAGAAAAAAGGCGATAATCTACAAATGTTTAAATTGCGGTAATGTTAGAAAATTAGGATATGATAAGAGCATCAGACGTTAACCAGATAGAACTTGTGAATGTTTTGGCCCAGGAGCTTAAGAAAGAAAAGTTGCTTAATCCTCCTGCTTGGTCACAATTCGTTAAGACGGGTTCATCTAAAGATAGAGTCCCATCGCAGGAGGACTGGTGGTACTTAAGAGGCGCTAGCATACTACGAAGACTTTACACGGATAGAAGACCTATAGGCGTTAGCCGTCTAAGGAGAATCTATGGTGATAAAGAGAAGAACAGGTATAGTGGCAGGCATTTTAAGCCGGCAAGCGGTGCCGTCATAAGAAAACTTTTACAACAGCTTGAGCAGGCAGAACTAATAAAAAAGGTTAAGATTAAAGACAGGCCAGGTCGAAGAATCGCTCCTAAGGGAGTATCATTAGCGGACAAGACCGCAAAAGTAATATCGGTCAAATAATATGCAAATGCCTAGTCAAATGGACAGAGAAGAGATAGAACAAAGGAAAAAAATGGAAAAGTTAAAGCAAGAGCTGTTCACAAAATATCTTACAAAGGAAGCACGGGAAAGACTAGGAAATTTAAGATACGCGCATCCAGAACTTGCAGAAAGCGTGGAGAACATGCTTCTCCAATCTGCTTTATCTAATAGGATAAAGGGAGTGATAGACGACGAGAAACTGAAAGAGCTCCTAAGTGCTATCTCTCAGCCAAAAAATGAAAAGAAAATAGTTTTTAATAGGAAGATATGAGCAGAAACAAATCGGCTAGAGGCAAAAGAGGATTGATAAAGCAGGCTAGAAAGTCTAGCAGACCACCGGTCTTTGCGCAATTAAGAAAGTTCGGCACAAGAAGGATAGACAGATCGAGATTGAATCCGAACGTTGGTAGATAATGGCAGAGCAACGAATAATGACTATAAATCTTAGAAAGGCGATAGAAGCAGTTCCGAGATATAAGAGAGCTTCAGCAGCCGCTAAGTTTATGTCTCAATTTATAGGCAGACACATGAAGGCAGACAGAGTCCGTCTCGAAATCCCAGTCAATAATGAACTTTTCAAGAACAGCATAAAAAATCCTCCTACAAGAATGAGAGTAATTTGCTCAAAGGACGATAAGAAAGTAGTTACTGTAAGTCTGATAAAGACAGAGACCACAGAAAAGAAATAAGATGGAAATAAACGAGGAAGAGCTTAGCAAGCACCTTCTAGAAATTGAATATATAAGACGTGAAGTAGAAAATTACGTAAATGCTCTAAACGCTTTGCAAATGACACAAGAATCTTTAACGCGCTCTTTGTTGGGCTTAAGCGGACTAAAGGGACAGAACAAAGAAATAATGGTGCCTTACAGTCAAGACGTATTTTTTAAAGGCACACTTTCGGACACCTCATCTGCGTTAGTTAACATAGGAAGCAATATCTTTAGAAATCTGTCCATGCAGGACTTAAAAGCAAAACTAGAGAAGGATCTTGTAGAAGTAGAAAAGAATGTAGAACAAATAGCCGAAATAATACAAAAATTACAGGAGGAAGGTTCTAAGTTAGAGCGCGAAGCTAACGAAATGTACAAAGACTATAATACGAGCCTAAAATAGGTTATGTTTGATTTCATAAAGAAAAAAATAAAAGATTCTATAAATTCTATCCAGAAAAAACTAGTAAAAGAAGAAGAATCTGAAGAAAAGAAGCTAGAAAAGCATGACCTCGCGCATACCAAAACAGAAAATGAAGTTCAAGAGAAGATAAAAGAAGTAGTAACTAAAAAGGAAACCTCAGAAATACCCACAATAAAAGAAGAATCGGCGGCGCTAAAACAAAATAAAGTAGTCGAAGAATCGCCCATACCAAGAATAGAAATTCGGGAAGTAGAAGGCGAGCCAAAGACAAAAGAAAAGACGAAAAAAGAAACTAAGGAAGAACCGAATAAAAAACACCGCGTATTTTCTCATAGGATAAACGACGATGACATCGATGGAATATACGATGGAATAAAAGAGGCACTGCTAGAGAACAACGTTGCGCTTGTAGTTCTTGACGCGATACACAAGGACCTAAAAGATAGACTCGTTGGAAAAGAAGTTTCATTTTTAAGCAATAAGAAAGAGATCTCAGAAGCGATTAAAAAAAGCATAGCGGATGTGATGTTAGAATACCCTATAGAAAAGCTTATGTCAGAAATCAAACAGAAGAAACCTTACACAGTCTTATTTGTAGGAGTCAACGGTGCAGGAAAGACTACCACGCTCGCTAAACTCATAAGATTTTTTTCAAAACAGGGCTTAAAAATCGTTGTTTCTGCTAGCGATACTTTTAGGGCGGCTTCGATAGAGCAATTGGAAATTCATACAAAGAAGTTAGGGGTTAAAATTATAAAACACGCTTATGGCGCAGATCCAGCAGCAGTAGCTTTCGATGCGATAAAGCACGCTAAAACAGATAGTTCAGATCTAGTTTTAATCGATACCGCTGGTAGAAGCGACATAAATAAAAATCTCATAGACGAGCTTAAAAAAGTAAAAAGGGTAAGTAAGCCGGATTTAACGATATTTATAGGCGATGCGCTTACCGGCAACGATGCTGTTAATCAAGCAAAAATATTTGATAAAGAGATTGGAATAGACGCCACTATCTTATCCAAAGCGGATGTAGATAAGAAAGGCGGGGCGGTGATATCAATTTCATATGTAACTAAAAAACCGATAATGTTTTTAGGAACGGGACAGGGTTACGACGACCTAGTCCCTTTTGATAAGGAGAAGACAGCAGGATTTTTACTCGAATAAGCCCGGCTTTTAATAATACAAGAATTTTATCTTATCGGTTCGTAGAAGTCCAAAGGTAGAACTTTATTCTTAATAACCTTTAAAGTAAATGCATATGTAGCAGTCATGCAATAGGAGAATAATCCAAAATTCTGCACGCGCCTGTCGGAGGTGTAGCACTTTGCATTTGTTAGGAGTTTTAATTTACCGGATTTTAGTATCTCTTTATTCAAATCAAAATTGCTGAATATCGGGGTTCTCTCATCGAAGCCATTTGAATTTAAGAAGGCTTCTCTTTCATAAAAACAACAGCAGGGGTAAGAAATGCCGGAATTAAGCAGCGCTCCAACGTAATATATAGAATTTATTATGTAAGCTCTGAATAGCTCGTAAAACTTATTTTTTGTTGCCCATTCTATTAATGGAAATCCGGCTATAGTTCCGATTTCAGTTTCTCTTTTGAATACAGATAAACAATCCGGCCACATCGTTGTGTCAGCATCTAGAAAAACCAAGAACTTTCCCTTGGAATTTAGCGCGCCGAAATTCCTTGCGAAAGATGCGCCGGGTTTAGTGGCATTTAGTACCGTCGCCCCATATTCTTTTGCTATTTGTATAGTTCCATCTACAGAATTAAAATCGGATATTATTATTTCATAATCCTGAAACTTCTGCCGTTTTATGCTCTCTAATGTCTCGCGTAGATACTTACTTTCTGCGAATGTCGGTATTATTATGCTAAAAAACGGTCCCGAATCAGCCATAATAACTTTTGGTCGTACACAAATTTAAGTGTGATTTTTATTGTATTCCTTCAAATAAAACCGTAGGCATAACTCCATTTGGAGGATATGCACGTACGCGTACCCATCTTAGTGTAAGAGAAGTGCTTGGACTACTGTAATATAACCCAAAAGAAATGTGTTCTAAGGGCGGTAAGCCAGACGAACTGTAACTAAGACTAGTTCCAGTAAAATTTCTATAAACCAAAACTGAAGAGGAGCTAATCTGTGCTAGACCCATTACTCCGACGGTAAATGATTCTGCATCGCTTATTGGAGTCAGACCTGTTGACATGCCTCCGGCAGATAGGTAACCACCGGTCCAGCCACTAAAGACTGGTCCAGCGCCGTTTGCGCTACCATTACTCTGTTCAGAGACGCCCGCCGCCACGCCGGTCCATTTTAAAACGTCCGCTTCTACTATGAATGGGGTTGGATAAGCAGCGTCTGATATCAATCCCGCATAATTAGCGGTTGTTGTATTTATTTGTATCTCATTATTTCCCACCGTTATGCTGCTGCCGGATGGATTTACTTGCGACAATGAGATAGGAATAGCGGACGAATCAAAAAAATTCCAATAACCGTCAAATACATCCGCTCCGTCATCATATCCTCCAGGTGTCTTTGAGAACTGAGGCGCCTCGCCGGTATTGTAACCATTAAATAAATTTTCCTGTTTAGGATAGAAGTTCATCAATATTTCTGATTCACTATATGCGGGAATCCCAGCAATTTTTAGCCAGTATACCGTGCGCGTGCTAGCAGCGCCAGGAGTCGAAAAATTGATATAATTGTTTACACCATCGTACCCGGAGTAAATAACGTCTCTGGAATTACCAGACATGGGCCACCAACCTTCGAGCAATAAAGAACCTTCCAGCGGTTGACCGGCCAATCCTTCTGTGTATAATTTATTCGCTAAGTTTGAATTAAACTTTATATCATATATTTGTATGTTCGCTATGCTCCCGTTAAAATATTTACCGGAATAACCTGTACCCATTAATAAATTATATGTAGAGTTGCCGCTCCAGGGGTTCGAGAGCAATCCGCTGTCCATTCTGCCGTCAAAATTCCAAAGTTTACCATCGAGGTAAGCACTTAAAGAGCCATTTACCGGGTTATAAGATACTATCAGATTGTACCATTGATATGTTTGGGTTACGTTTCCCAAAATGGTAGCGTTATAGCTGCCCTGCGTACCGTTGTATATTCCAAAAACCAAGGAACCGTTTTGGTCCCATTCTATTAGCCAGCCGTTTGTAGTACCCGTGCCGGTGGAGTTCGCGGAAGACAAAATATCCACTCCGGTACTGGTCAGAGGCAAACTAGTCGGATAGAACCAAAAACTTAAAGTTGTAAGTTCTTTCTCTGTTTTAAACGTGGAGTTTACATAACTGTCAACGCCATTAAAAGTTGCTATGTTTCCGCTTTGTATCCAGGAAGGGATAACAGTTCCATTTGGATATGAGAATTGCACGTTCTGGAGATCTGAAGCTTCGTACGCTGAATAAGCAGATGAATTTACATAGACTATCTGCTGGAACGGAGAAGGCGTTGGAGAGGATTGCGTGTTCGCTATATACATTATTGCAGATGGTATGGAAGTGATACTTTCTGAACTTCCACTAATCCCGAGTCCGTAGCTGAAATTTATATGATATGAATCTGCAAATTCTTCTTCTATCGCCATAAGCGAGGAAGTTGCAAACGAACTTGCAACACCGGAGGGACCTAAGCTTTGTAGGAAAGAATACTGATTTAGTAAATTATAAGCTACAGCATTAGAAGAAACTAAATTACTTTGTTGCAGGTTTAAACTCTGATTAGAAACTAGGTTATTGTACTCTAAGCTGAAAATAGCTACTATGACGGTTATTAAAAGCACCGCAAAGAAGACAGTAACGAACTGGCCTTTTGAGTTCATAAAATTTAATATCCCTACGCATATTTAATCTTATATCGTTTAGAATGTAAAATTAGAGATAAAATGGAAAAATCTATGGGGGCTTTTTTGCCTTTGTTCAAATCAGCATTGGAAGAAGGAAAGATCAAAGACAAAAGAACTTTACTATCAGAAAAAAGAAAGATATGCGAATCTCTGAAGACCGCCGAAATACCTAAGAACGGGGACATACTTTCAATGTTAGAAGCGAGATATATATCCAGATTTTCGGAAATACTAAAATCAAAACCGATAAGAACTCTTTCTGGCGTGACCGTAGTAGCTTTAATGACAAAACCTTTCGATTGTCCACATGGCGTCTGTCTGTTCTGTCCGGGAGGCACTAGGGTGAACACCCCACAAGCGTATACCGGTTTTGAGCCTGCCGCGAGAAGAGCAAAAGCGAACAACTACGAACCGTATAAGCAGGTACAAGCAAGGCTGAAACATTACCTTTTCATGGGATATGAGCCGCAAAAAGTAGAAATAATAACAATAGGTGGGACATTTACCACACTACCAAAGTCTTACAGAGACGATTTTGTAACAAATATATATCGTGCACTCAACGATTTCCCAAAAAATATAAGTAGTAATTCTACTCCTTTACACGAGCAGAAAAAAATAAACGAAACCGCTGCGATAAGATGCGTTACGTTTGCTATAGAAACAAAACCTGAGAGATGCGACACCGGCGATGTAAAGCAATTATTAGAATACGGCGTTACCCGCGTAGAGATGGGGGTACAAAGCGTATATGATGAAATACTCAAGAGAAACAATAGGGGACACACTATAGAGGACGTAAAAACATCATCCAAGCTGTTAAGAAACAATGCGTACAAAGTGGACTATCACGTGATGTTAAATCTTCCATTCTCTGATATAGACAAAGATAAACAGACATTAAGTGCCGTCTACAATGACGAAGGGCTAAAACCTGACGCAATAAAGATATACCCGACTCTTGTGATAAAAGGCACGGGCTTGTACAATCTCTGGAAAGAAGGCAAACACCAAGTCTACCCTATAGAAGATATTATAAATTTAATTGCGGAAGCCGAAGTCTCTGCGCCGAGATGGCTGCGCATAATGAGAGTAGAAAGAGATATCCCCTCCAACCTTATAGAAGACGGGGTAAAGATTACAAATCTAAGACAACTTGTATCTGAAAGAATAAGGGAGCTGGGTAAAAAAGCAAGTGATATAAGGAGCAGAGAGATAGGGCATCTACAATTGACAAAAAACACAGTAATAAAAATGAAAAGAGAAAACTATCGGGCTTCCGGTGGTGATGAGATATTTATCAGTATTGACGATGTCGCGAATGATGCGATAATAGGTTTCATTAGGCTTAGAATACCGGATGGCTCGTCAGAAAGCCTTGTGAGAGAGCTTCATATTTACGGCGAACAGAAAACTATAGATTCTGAAGAGACCAGCGGTTTTCAACATAAAGGATTTGGTAAACAATTATTAGAAGAAGCAGAGAGAATAACAAAAAGCGAATATTCCCTGCGCAAAGTAAAAATTATATCCGGGGTAGGTGTAAGAGAATATTACAGAAAGGAGGGGTATAAGCTCGAAGAACCATATATGGTGAAGGAATTTTAATTTGGAAGACCAGATAACTATAACGGTTAAGCGGGCCAAGGACCTGCTTAGTCAAAAGAAATTTTTGGCGAAAATAGCTGAACTGGGAGTAGATGTTAAGCTAGAAGGCAATAATGTAAATCTTGCGTCAGAAAATGCGATGAATATCGCTCTAGTAAAGAACGCAGTCACCGCCTTCAACCGAGGATTTGATCCGAGGACCTCACTTTTGCTTTTGGATGATGAATATGACCTTACCGTAATAAATGTAGGCGACTATGCCAACTCGCAGAAAAGACAGATAGAACTGCTTGGCAGAGTAATAGGCAGTAGAGGAATGATAAAAAAGAGACTGAGCATGGCGACTTCATGCCACATAAAAATATCAGGAAAGACAATAAGTATAATCGGCGCTTATGAAAACATAGGGCTTGCGATATCCGCAGTAGAAATGCTTTTAAATGGCGCAAAACATGATAGTGTGTTCTTGTTAATAGACAGAAGAAAGCTTGAAAACTACGAAAATGGAAGACATAGCTGAAGAATTAGCAAAGAAGCAACGCGCGATAAGTGTTACAGAATTCTTTGAAAAGAATAGGCACCTTCTTGGATTTGACAATAAACAAAAAGCACTTCTCACCTGTGTAAAAGAAGCAGTTGACAATTCTCTGGACGCTTGCGAGGAACTTGGCTACTCGGAGGAAAAGAAGAAAGAGAAAGTTTCTCTACCGGAGATTACCGTAGAAGTTAGGGCGATGAGCGAAAACTACCAACTGACAAATGAAAAGCAAAATATTGCACAGCTTATGGTGCAAAAGAACATCTATAGTATCTTGTATAAAGGTAAAACAGACACGAAACAAATGCGTGGTGGCAAGGCTACATTCAAGTTTGAAGACCAAGAATTCACAATCTCAGAAAATAATGGAAAATTAGAAGCAACAGTAAATGGTTCACCACTAAGTTTGAAAAAAACAGCGCCGATATTTAGTATAAAAGTTATGGATAATGGCCCGGGAATACCGGTTTCTAAGATGCCGGATATATTTGGAAGGATGCTCTACGGTAGCAAGTTTCAATCTATGAAACAAGGCAGAGGACAGCAGGGTATAGGAATACACTCCGCGGTACTTTATTCACAGTTGACTACCGGTAAACCTACAACTGTTATCTCAAAAATTAAAAGCGCTAAAAAGGCTACGATGATGAAGATACAGATAAACATAACCAAGAATGAACCTGAGGTCGTCGAAAAGGGAGAAGCAGATTTCCCTTATGAACACGGGACCCAAGTCGAATTAGAAATAGAGGGTATGTATCTAGCTGGCAGCAAAGGAATAGACGAGTACATAAGAAGAACTTCCTTAGTAAATCCGTCGGCTATAATACATTACACAAACCCAAATGGAGAAAAATTAAATTACAAAAGGGTTTCTGAAGAACTTCCAAAAGAGGCAACTTCTATAAAACCACACCCACAAGGTCTAGAGCTTGGGATATTTATGCGGATACTTAAGAATTCAACGGAGAGGACATTGAAAGGAACATTAGAAAACGAACTTTCTAGGGTAAGCGGCGCCGTTGCTGAATCTACATTAAAGGGCATAGGCCTTGATCCAAAGATGAAAGCGGCAGATGTCGATAGGACTCAAGCCAATTCGCTATTGAAAGCGTTACAGTCTCTGGACCTAATGAGACCGCAAACCGACTGTCTTTCTCCAATAGGCTTAGCAGAGCTTGAAAAGAGGTTAAAATTAGAATTCAAACCTGACTTTGTAAAGGCCGTCGAAAGAAAACCGGAAGTTTATAGGGGAATGCCATTCCAAATAGAAGCAGCAGTTGCGTATGGCGGAAATATAACGAACGAGAAAGCAGTTCTTTTGAGATATGCAAACAAGATACCACTGCTTTTTGACTCGTCATCATGCGCGATAACACAAAGTTTTCTTAGTGTAGACTATGCAAGGTACGGAATAAAAGTAGAAAACCGCGTGCCTGTAGGAAATATGGTTTTTATGGTCCATCTAGCATCTGTCTGGGTGCCTTATACAAATGAAGGAAAGGTCGCAGTAGCCAGCTATCCAATAATAGTCAAAGAAATAAAGTTGGCGTTACAAGATATAGTTAGAAACTTATCGCAATTCTTAAGCAAGAAACATAAAAGTAGTCTTTTCCAAGAAAGAATAAACTTATTTGATACATATGGAGTTGAACTTGCATATTCGTTGTCAAAGCTTACTAAACTCGATGAGAAAAAGATAAAAGCAAAAATAGTTGGTCTTCTGGAAAAGAAAAAAGATGAAGTAGAAGCCAATGTAAAAGAGAGCCTTAGCACAAATGAGGTTGTCTCAAATAAGATAGCCTCCGATGCTGATACTTCAGAAGAAGGCCAGGGAGAAAGTGAATAGGTATGACGGAAACTAAGAGCTCAAAGAAAAAGAGTATTGACGTCCTTAATAATCTGGGTGAGAGCATATACGATCAAATAGCAAAAGGCGAAAACCCGTATCTCACATTGCCGACAAGAGGAATATCTAACGTAAAGTATAGCGAAGAAAAAAGGATGGTCACGTTGGGTGAGGGACTTTCAAAAAGATACTTTCTAAATGTAGGACACGTTAGAAAATTCATACAGACAGTAGCGATGGCCGCCTTAAGTAAAGAGCTAATAGAGAGCGGAAAACACACGAGCTTAAGGTCCGCGTTTTATCAGATAAGAAGAACTATACCAGGAACTAAGATAGACGTTGTTGACGATCAGGTAGAAACAAACAAGGCGATAGAAGACCTAGAAGTAATAACCGATCTCACAAGAGAGCAACTTAACATAAATGCGAATAAAGCGGGAGCAGTAGCCGGCGAAGTCACCGTAGAAGATAGGAACGACATAATAGACTGGTCAAAGATGGGAAGCGGGGGTTGGGCGATACCAAGCAATGTAGAAGACTTAGTCTTCAAAAAAGTAGATGCAAAGTTCGTAATTTACATGGAGAAACAAACCATCTGGGACAGGCTAAATGAAGATAAAGCTTGGAAAAAGTTAGGTTGCATAATAATAGCAAGCCAGGGTCAAGCGACGAGAGGCATAAGACGCTTACTTCAGAGACTTTATCAAGAGCACGGCCTACCAGTATACATCCTAACGGATTTTGACCCTTGGGGATTCTATATATATTCTGCGATAAAGTTTGGCTCAATAGCACTTGCTCATGCTGCAGAAAAGTTAGCATTACCAGAAGCAAGATTCATGGGATTACTAGCGGACGATATAGAAAGATACGGCTTAAAGAGGCACTTAATAAAATTCAAGGAAGTAGACCAGTCTAGATTGCAGCAGATGAAAAAATATGACTGGTTCAAAAACAATAAAGAATGGACTGCAGAATTTGATAAGATGGAAAAGCTAAACGCCAAGGTAGAGTTAGATGCATTTACGGCAAAGGGGCTTTCCTTTATGACAGAACAATATCTGCCAGAAAAAATAAAAGAGAAAAAATTCTTAGATTAAGTTTTTCTAGGTAGTTTACCCTCATTTAATAATTAGCACTTCTTAAAGGTATATAAATCACATACTCTTAAAATTAAAATGGCGAAATCTGGTAAGGTAGACTTAAAGTTTCTTATAGAGACATGTGTTTCTTACGCAGGTCAAGAAATACCAAATAATCTTACCGATCTCTTGAAGCGCATGGAAGCGCAGCCAAGGATAAATGAAGTGGCCGAGGACATAGTGCAGTCTGGAAAACTATACGCCGTAAGGGTAGAATCCAATCCTGCAGACAAGCCCCCGCATGTAATACAGTATTCGATAGGTTATTTTAACAAAAGACCCAATTGCGGAAAATCAAGATGCACAATATCTACGCGCTTCGAGCCGCAACTACTATTTTCTTATGCGTATATAGAAAACGACATAGAAAATAAGGATTTTGTATTTGTCAGCCTGCTCAGTCCAAAAAGTGAAGGCTTGCATGTTAATTGTATTAATAGAGAGATTAAGAAATCTTCTTATAGTCTCCTAGAAATAGATCCAAAAGACGTACGGGAAATCTATACAGAAGCTAAAAAGAAAAACTTTCTTGAATTAATTTAATAGTGCTTTGCAGCAACCATCGACTCTTCTTTAAAGCCCTAGCTGCGCTTTAGCTTCGTCTGACATCATACTCTGGTTCCAAGGCGGCTCAAAAACTATATCTAAATC
>JASHWD010000074.1 GCA_030044235.1 Candidatus Parvarchaeota archaeon
TTTAACGAATCGGGCTTACCAGCAAATACCATATGGTCGGTAGATTACGACGGCATAGATGCCCAGGGCAATTCTTCATTCTCAAACAACATAACGTTCAATCCGTTGACAAGCTTAGATTCATACTCTTATTCCATACCCGCCGTCTATTCCGATGGCTGTCTATACCTTCCTAATGAAACATCGAGTTCTTTAGCGGTAGGAAGCACTTTACAGGTAGGCTTCTCATGTTCATTCCCTTTTACAGTCTCCGGCAATGAAGCCCAGTACACAAACCCCTTATCAGCAAGCACTACATCCGGAGCTTCCATCTACATGTGTGCCGGAGCTTCCGCGCCCTGGGGTTATGTATCATCGCCTTCCTGGAACGAAGAAGTACAAGACCCGTATCCTTATAGTTCCATAGGCTACCTCCCTTCAGGTAATACATGTACAGAATCATCCACAGCAGGAGGCTATTATCCTGCATTGTCAGAATCCATAATAGGAGTCAATGAGCTTCCTTATTCAAATGTGACGGCACTTGGCTATGGATCCACTGCTCTTGATTATTCACTATCAAATTATTCATTGGTCGTAATAATGCTCGCAGCCGGATACTTTGACAATTCCATATCGACTCCCGCCAGCTACTTTGAATCACGGGGATGTTTCCAGGAGAGCGACGAAGACGCACCTGCTTACAGCGGGTACGGCAGCAACACAGAGATCTACGTCTGTGCCCAGCCTGCAGGTACGTACGATCTCACCATTTCAAGCGGTTTTTACACATCAGCAGCCGCCTATATCTTTCCAGTGGCTTAGAAACAGTCATCAGATTTTAATTATTAAAGAATTAATATAGGCTAAGGCAAAAACTCTTTTCCCAAATCTTCAAGAAAATCAATATGTTTTTCGAAGTATACTCTAACATTTTCAAAGCGCCTAATGAGATAAGAAGCTACGGCGTTTTTGAGATCTGTTGGGTGGAGTGTCTTTTCTAAGAATAATTTTTCTAGATGTGGATATGAATCTATTTCTACGTCTCCTCCGAATTTTTCATCTCTTTCTACTATTAGTCGATTTTCAGAAGGAAAGATTAAGAATTTCGCTATCTGAATAATAGGATTATCCTCTATGATTCCTGCCGGACAATAAGCATTTTTTATTTTTCTATTTATAGATTCTACAGAGTCGTAGACCTTTATATGACTTTCAGGTATAGATGAACTCATTTTTGTACCAGGCCCCTGTAATGAAGCTACCAAAGGCGTCATTACCTCTACTCTTTTTCTATAGTTTAATTTCAGGAGGTATTCCCTAGCATAAGCTAATATATGTCTTTGGTCTATTCCTCCAAACTGTATATCAACATCAAGATACTGTTCATCTAAGCACTGCATTATGGGATAAATAAGCTCACTAACCTTAGGATTTTTCATTCTAGTTACTTCAGACGCAGCTCGCGTAGCTCTTTCAACCGTAGAAACCGTTGATAGTTTGAGCATATCAAGGACATAATCATGTTTTAATTCAAAATCAGAGCCCTTTACGAAAGTTATCTTTTTGGGCCAATCAAAGGATAATTCTATGCATTTTTGCGTGTATTCTACCCGCTTGTCTAAATCTGTCCATTTGGCCTTTAAATCATCTAAAGCAGCATGTATATCAGCAAGCAGAATTTTTATGTCTACATTCGCTTTTTGAAAATCGAATATCTTCCCAAGAGGTATTAAGTGTCCAAGATGTAAAGGACCAGTCGTTGCTCTACCAATGTAAGCAGACCTAGATTTTTTTTCTTCGAGTAGATTTTTTAAATCTTCGTCTGTAATTACCTCAAGTGTATTTCTCTTTATTAATTCAAAATCTGATAGGCTTTCCATTTTATTATCTGAATTCCTGCTCTTATATTCGTTGCGGAAACTAATTATTTATCATTTGCGTGCAATTTAGATGATAAAAGCAATAGCATTTGACCTTGATGGAACATTAATAGATGATACAGATGTTCTAATAAAAGCAGAAGTAAAAGCATTCATAAACAAAGGCGCAATTGTAACACCTGCAGAGCTTAGAAACCATGGCGGTACATCTGTGAAAGATCTTGCTAAAACAATTTTAAAAAAAGTAGATGATAACATTATAAAAGAATTAAGGGCGTTCAGAAAAGAAGAGGTATTAAAAAATCTTAATGAAGTCGAAGTTTTTCCGGATACATTACCTACTTTAAAGAAACTTAAAAAAGAAGGGATAAAGATTGGGATAGCTACCGGTTTAGGAAGGGATTTATTACCTATCTTTCTTGAAAAAACGGGAATAGGAGCATATTTAGACACCTTTGTAAGTGCAGACGATGTAAATATGGGAAAACCTGCCCCAGACGTTTTCTTAAAGGCATTTGAGATAATGGGCGTAAAACCAGAAGAAGGACTCGCTGTTGGCGATAGCAGAAATGATATCAAGGCTGCTGAGGCAGCAAAAACGCAAAGCGTCTTAATTGTTAGAAATGGTTTACCGGTATGCAAAGCAGACTATACAATAACGAATCTCGAAGAAGTTGTTAGGATAGCAACTAAATTATAGACCTTTCAAGCGTTTCAAGACCGGCGTCTATCTCTTCCTTTTTTATAATAAGCGGTGGTCTAAACCTTATACTTTTCTCCCCACACTTTAAAACTAATAAACCATTTTTGAATGCTTCTGTCGCATAAATATCTCTAGTCTTAGTGTCCTTAACATCAATTGCACACATTAAACCCCTGCCCCTAGGATTGGAAAAGAAATTTGGATGATCTGAAGCCAAATCGTTAAGACGTTTTAACATATACTCCCCGGATTTATTCACATTATCCATTATCTTCTCTTCGTTCATTATTTCTATGTATCGCTTTCCGCGCACCATGTCGGCGATATTTCCGCCCCATGTAGAATTTATTCTTCCACTTAGATTGAAAACGTTTTCTTTTATTTCGTCGATTTTTGGTCCGGCCATCATTCCGCATACCTGTGATTTTTTGCCAAAAGCAATAAAATCTGGTTCTATATTAAAGTGTTGGAATGCCCACCATTTCCCAGTAATTCCCATCCCGCTCTGTACTTCGTCAACTACCAACATTATATCATTCTTTTTAGTTATTTCTCTCAAAGATTTAAAATATTCTTCCCTGAAATGGTTATCACCCCCTTCGCCTTGTATTGGTTCAATTATTAGCGCAGCTATGTCTTTAGGATATTTATTTATCGCGCCCTGTATTTCATCCAAACTCTTTCTTTCAAGAACTTTTACGTCTTCGGTATGCCGTTTGTTTAGTGGGAAAACTATCTTAGGATTTGTAACTCTAGGCCAATCAAACTTTGGATAGTATTTAGTTTTATTTTCATCGAATGTATTGGTCAGAGAAAGCGTATAACCACTTCTTCCGTGGAAGGCCTCTTTGAGATGTATTACTTTAGTCCCAAGCTCTTTCTTTTCTCCTTTAGAAAGATTCTTCCTTATTTTCCAATCAAATGAAGCCTTTAGGGCATTTTCTACAGCAAGCGCACCGCCCTCTATAAAGAAAAAATGCTTAATATGCTTCGGAGCAATTTTTACGAACTCTTCTACAAAACGCCCCATCTCAAGAGTGTAGATGTCGCTATTTGTTACCTTATTTATAGAAGCGTACTTCAATTCGTCTAGGAAGTTCTTTTCAAACATTTTTGGATGATTCATTCCTAGTGGTGCCGTGGCAAAGAATCCAAAAAAGTCTAAAAACTTGCGGTCGTGCTGAGAGTCATATAACCAAATACCCTGACTTTTTTTAAGGTCAAGAATCAGGTCGTACCCGTCTTTATTTACGTATTTGCATAGAAAATCCTTTGCGTTCCTGGGATTTATCATTAATACACTAGACAGTGTAAATATTTAGCCTTTAATAATGCTTATAACAAATAAGAATCAAATAACAATATGCAGGATTCGCCAGCCTCGCGAGTAGAGAGCGTAAAAAAAGAATTCGACGATAATACAGCTATAATAAAACAAATAATTTCTGAAAATTCAAGAGATGCAAAAATACGAAAAGTGGCCGCCCATCTGCATTCTCATATAGAAGACAATGGCTACATGAAGGCGTCTCTTGAATACCCATGGTACTTCGCAGATTGGTTTAGAGACTCTTCTATGGTTTTGATATGTATGCTAAGATCAATAAACCACTTTAAAAAGTATTTTGCAAAAGAATATGCAAACCAGATAGAAACAATGGAAAAAGATTCCATTAAAATTTTGAGCATACTCTGGAAAGCTATT
>JASHWD010000075.1 GCA_030044235.1 Candidatus Parvarchaeota archaeon
TCTGCAGCCGGAGTAGCCTACAACACCACAGGCTCATACGTTTATGTAGCAGATGTAAACTCAAATACCGCAAGCGTAGTCGATGGGTCTTCAAATACTAACATCAACACTATAACAATAGGAAGCTCTCCAGCTGCTGTGGCGTACGATACTAACAGCGGAAATATTTACATAGAAAACTCGGGTTCAAATACCGCCAGCGTAGTTAGCAGCGGTGCATCTGTGATTGCAGGAGGCTCCGCGATACCCATGTGGAACTCTTGTTGATCGGTTTTAAATCACTTAGAACGCCAATTTAAGTTTAATTTGAAACAACGTCTTTTTACACCGATGCTTTTAAATAGAAAAAAGCACACTTAATTTAATTCGTACATGGAAACGATAACTAAAGAAGCAAAAAATGCGTTTATACCAGAAAAGAAGTACGACATGAAGTATGCTTATAGAGTCCTGATACTTCTTGCGATACTAGCTGCTTTCGTGATGTATGTAGACATAATGCTTACTCCATCGCTTCCATCAATAAGCACTCAATACGGTATAGATTTAGCTACAGCTAGTCTTATTATATCATTATACCTGGTTTTTGGAACTGCGATGATGCCGGTTGTAGGAAAACTTGGGGACATATACGGAAAAAAACGCATGTTGATATACGTACTGATAGCGTATTCTGCACTTGTGTCGATAACTTTATTTATCTCAAATTTTAACATACTCTTAATCTCAAGAACTTTTCAGGGCATAGGTTTGAGTATATTCCCACTGGCAACAAGCCTTGTAAGAGAAGAGTTTCCACGTAAACTTATACCTCGTGCGCAGGCTTTGCTTGCAGCCATGGTCATAGGAGGAGTTGCAATAGGTCTTTCGATCGGTGCGTTCGTCGCTAACTCTTATGGCTGGCAGGCAAATTATCACATCGCTTTACCGTTTATAGTAGTATTGACTATACTGATATTTTTTATTGCGAGAGAATCAATTTACAGAAATTCAAAGATAAAGCTCGACTACGTAGGGGCAATATGGATGGGCATAGCCGTTGGTATGGTTGTATTTGGTGTATCGGAAGGCCAGACGTGGGGTTGGACATCATTTTGGACGCTTTTTATGATTTTAGGCGGGCTATTATTACTTATACCTCTAGCATTTATAGAAAGAAAAAAGACCCAGCCAATACTTGATTTAAAGTTGCTTTCAATAAAGAATGTACTAATCTCAAATACAATAGGTATAATTACAGGTCTATCGATGTATGTTGGATTTATAGCTATAACCTATGAACTTGAGGAGATTTATAATCTTAGCATATTTCAAACCGGTCTTTCTCTTTTGCCAATGGCGATATCGATACTTTTGGTAGCATATCCGGTAGGCATTCTTGTTTCTAGATATGGTGTAAAGAAATTAATTTTCATTGGCGGATTAATAGGCGCGATAGGATTCTTTTTGCTTTCTACCGCAACAACTTCATTTCAAATAATATTATTTCTTACTGTAGGAGCAATAGGTTTAGGGATAGCAATGATAGCTACTCAAAATCTGCTTGTTCTCTCCGTAGACCCGCATGAGATGGGGTTGGCTACGTCTTTAAACGGGGTTTTTAGAAACATAGGATCTGGTTTAGGCGCCCCCCTTGCAGGTTCATTGGTATCCACTTTCGTAGCGGTACAGATAATAAATGGAATATCGGTCTCACTTCCTACAAAGATCGCATTTCAGTATGCTTTCTATGCAGGAGTCATAGGCTTTATCGCAATATCGATTATCTCTTTGTTTGTAAAAGAAGTTATTAAAAGCTCAGATTAGACGAAGCTTGCAAATTCTGAAAAGACTTAATTGACGAAACTTGTTACGCTTAAAAAGACATATATAGGGGTTCTTTTCATAAGAGATTAACATGTCAGATTCTAAACATTTAAGATACAAATTGGGGGAGATATTAAAAAGTGTCAGGCGCGAATCAGAAGAAAATGAATGTTCTAAGCCATTTTTACCATACGTTTCTCTCGAATTATCAGATTATCGTATTAGAAATTTAGATGGCATGCTGGCGTGCTTCGAGGGCGAACACGAAATATGTATAGACAGAAGCCATTTGAAACAAGCGGATAAATTCACCTTAGGGAAAACCGTAAAACACGAAGAAGCGCACAGAGCCGCTTCGCTAATAAAGGCGTTATCTGTTAATCAACCGAGAATAGAATCGACAGAGCATAATGAGATTTGGGCTTATGTGAATAAGGCATTTGGAGGAGAGGCGCCATCAATTTACTATTTATGCAAATGTGGCAGGGAAGCTAATTTAATCTATCAATCTTTTTGCGGTCATGTAGAAAAATGTCAAAGCAAAAAATGCGGCCTGCCTGTTACACTAGAAGGAATAAACATATTGAATTTATATTCTGAAGATTTAGAAGACACGGAAAAAGAGGCCTTTGATGCCTTTACTTCTAAAGTAATAGAGACATCTAAGGCGACAAATAAACCGCTTCTCCTAGTAAATCCCGGCGGCGAACTGCGTTTACTTGCAGGTAAAAATCTATACTCTTTTGAGGTAGGATTCTTTAAGCCAAGTCAGATGGGTTATGGGACGTACATAAGTTATTCGCCTGCGTACAGACAGAAGGCGATTTAATTTTATAGATTAAGTAACTAGAATGATAAAAAGTATTCCGAGTAGGATTAAGTAGGATTTATCCTACTTTCTTCTTCACTGCAGAATACAAAAAGATTTTTAGTAATTTTAAATTTACGATAAATGATCCCAAAACTTAGCCAAATTTATAATATTCTCTATGCTTTTATAATACTATCTTTGATATGATAATAAATGAGAAAATACTATTTCTTATATATATCAAAACTAGCCCCAAATTTTTGTCTTATAACATTGATAAAATACCAATTATATAAGTTGCATTTATATTGATATATAATCGAAGTATTCGCTTTTCCTGCAAATCTTTGTAATTTAATATACAATATATATTAAATTTATAATAAGTAATATATATCTTACATGATGAAATAAAATTATGGGGTGGGACAATCTGGCAGACGATGAAACAATAAAAAGAACTAAGGAAGCTCTGATGTCTCACGGGATTAATGTTGAAGTTGCTCAGGATAAAAATGCTGCGATACGGTTATTAGAAAAAATTATTCCTGAAGGCGCCGAAGTGATGACTGCCAGCTCTACTACTCTTTCACAGATAGGTTTTCTTGACATGTTAAAATTAGGCGCTCACGGTTGGCATGATAAGAAACAACTTATATTAAGCGAACCAGATCCGGTCAAGAGGGCCGAACTAAGAAAGCATGCCAGCATCGCTACATATTATCTGGGAAGCGTTCACGCAGTAACGGAGAATGGAGAATTAATTACGGCGAGCGCGAGTGGCAGCCAATTAGGGGCTTATGCGTTTACTGCTGATAATTTGATCTTGGTAGTAGGCACACAAAAAATAGTAAAGGACATTGACGAGGGCCTTAAACGGATAAAAGAAGAATCTCTTCCTTTGGAAGTAAAAAGAATGCAAAGTGTCGGTTATCCAGGAAGCGTTATAGGTGAGATACTGATAATGGAACGAATTATGCCTGGTGCGAGGAAGGTAACGGTTATATTCGTGAAAGAAAAATTAGGATTCTAAAAGATATTAATAAAAGTATTATTCTAATATTATAATATTATGCTGACAAAGCATACCAAACTGGATTGGGTTCTAGGTTTCGGAAGCAAAGTAGATAGAAAACTTGGTGATGACATCTCCGTTAGGTCATTTAGAATGGGCGGCTACAGCGAAAAAATGGGCATAAAAGTCTTCTTGCTAAGCGTTCTAGCGTTTTCTGGCTTTATGAATGAAAGTTATCCAGACGAATTCAAGCTAGAGGAAACGGTTATAGACAATATAAATGGCACATTATTACACGAGTTGATACATGACAAAGGAAAAGTAAAGCATGAAGACTACGAGTCTGCCTCTTTTACTTATGCGATTTCTAAGCTGGGCCACGGGGCCAAATACAGGTTCTTAAATAAAGATGCGTGGTCAGAATATCAAAATCTGGAGAGCCTAACAGTTAATGCTTAGAAGTTATAAAAGTATTTAATTAAATAAACCAATAGAATCCCAATGCTAACATTTGGATCTCTAAGCAATCTAGTCGCAGCACACCAATTGGGAGTAATAGTAACGTTTCTGCTAATAATTGCATGGTGCGTATCTGAGTATTTCGCTCGGGAGGCAACCTGGAAAAAGGGGGCTCCAAAGCACCCTTCGTCCAAAAGAGACCGAAGTACCTATCCTCTAATAGCGATAGGTATTACAATAAGCTTAGTTGCGGATCTTTTTGGATTTGTTAGCGGAATAGGAGGTTACCTTCTTATATATACTGTTCCTTTGGGCGTCGTGGTAGTAGCTATAGGGCTTATAATAAGGCAATGGGCGCTTCGTACCCTGGGTAAATTCTTCACTATGCCGATCACAATCTCAAAGAATCATAGAATCGTTCAAGAAGGACCATATAAATGGATTCGCCACCCTGCCTACACAGGAGGTTTCCTAACTATATTAGGCATCGCGCTGGCTCTCGGCTCGGCTCTTGGCATTCTAGTTACCGTAGTTGTAGGTCTTAGCATCTACGTTTATAGGATAAATATCGAAGAGACCGCATTGCGGTCCCGTTTTGGGAAAGAATATGATAAGTATGCAAAGCAAACATATCGATTGTTCTCTGGAATCTATTGAGTGACACATGGCAAAAGCAAAAAAGGTTATAGGTCATCGCACTTTAGGTATAACTATAATTGCAGCGTTAATGATTATATTTGGACTGGCCGAAATAGCGACCGGTTTCACACATAATTTTTTTGGCATATCCACCGCTAACACACTTACCTCTACTATAGTTGCCGTAATAATCGGAGGTTTCTATCTGGTAGCAGGGTTACTTATTCTGACTATGAGGCGCCTAGCTGCGGAGATTGCTATTGTACTTCTAATCGCGGATATTGTTGGTCGGATTGGGCTGGTTGTAGTAGGCTTTTATCCTATAAATTCAACTGAACAGGACTCCTCTATAATTATAGGCACCGCCATTGCGGCCATCTTTGCTGCTTACATATGGCTTAAGCTGAAGTTATTCGCTTAGTAAAATAAGGCCATAAGATTATCCTTTTGGGATAAAAGATAGGGGTTTCACTGGGCATTTTTCTAGGTCCCCTACAAAAGGTAACCTCGACGAATGATGCCGATGAAACCCGGCTTTTATCCTATTCTAGGGCATTTTCCGCCCTATAAGGGTATCCAATAGGCCGTTTTATGTGGCTTATAGCCCCTATTGAATAGCGTATCAGATACCATTAGATGAGGTACCAGAAGCATCAAAAAACACTAAAATTTAACTTTTATAATATAAATCTCAAAAATAGAAAGCAGATCTAAGTTACCTAAAATGCCCGGACCAGGCTAAACTTAGACCAAAGCATCCAATTAAGCATA
>JASHWD010000076.1 GCA_030044235.1 Candidatus Parvarchaeota archaeon
GGCTATGCATGCGGTATCGAATGTAGAAGGGTTACAGAAAATATCTGCTGCCCTGTAATAATATTTTTTCTCTTCTTCTCTTATAAAACCCGGAAAATACACGTTTTCAAGTCCCATAACCATGCTCTTGTTTCGGTATTCATCAAGATTTGGTCCGCGTCCGGCTATTATTATCTTAAAGCCCTTTTTAGCCAGATGTTTTGCAGCTTTTAGAAGAAATTCTAAATTTTTCTCTTTGTCGACTCTTCCCAAGTATAATATTATCTTGTCCTTTTTTGAGAAGCCCAATAGCTGCCTAGCGTCATTTTTGCTTATTTTAAGTTTGTCGGTTATTTCTACTCCATTCTCTACTACTTCCACGTTTTTTATGCCATTTCTTCGAAGGAGCCTTTTAGCAAATTTAGAAGGCGAAATCACTTTATCACAGCCAAAGTAATAGATTTTTAGGTATCCAACCATAAAGAATTTCGATATTTTCATAAAAGCGCGGTTAGAAGACAAGAAACTCGAAATATAGGATGCATACTTAGAAAGTGCAAGTTTGTGGAAAAAGTGAGTATGGAATGTGCTAACAAGTTTAGCTTTCGTTAGCCTCGATATAAAAGCTGCCGATAATCCTACAGAAAAAGGACTATGTGCGTGTATTATATCAAAATTTCTGCCGTTTATCGCCTGGAGAAGTACACTCGGATCCAGAGCTAAAATAGACTTATTATCTATGAACTTTATACCCCTGAGCACAATAAGATGTGGGTCATTTTCAGCCAATTCCTGAGTTTTTTTATCTCCAGCCGTTATTACAAAGACTTCATGCCCCCTTCGTTCTAGTTCCTTACGCATCGTTACTATGTATCCTGTAACGCCGTCTTTTATGGGCAAATAGTTGTCAGTGTAGAAGGCTATTTTCAGCTTTTCCACGTAATTATAAGACTAGCCCCATTTTAATACTTGTTGATACGAATATTTAGTAGTAAATTTAGGTAGGACACGTTTTTCTGGTTTTAAGTTTAATTAAGGTCTAATGATAGATTATCTTTATGGAAGAAGAGTGTAAATTCTGTGCATTTGTAAACGGGAAGAAAAAAGCAAGCGTAGTTTTCAAGGATGAAGCAACGTTAGCATTTATGGACTATAAGCCGATATTCCACGGGCATTGTTTGGTAATCCCAAGGGAACATTTTCGAACGATAATGGACGTACCGGACAATTTAATACCAAAATTGTTCAAAAACGTTAAAATGCTATCGGAAGCCGTAAAGAGGGCAATGTCATCCGAAGGCATTTTGATTATAATGAATAATACAGTTAGCCAAAGCGTACCGCATTTGCACATACATATAATCCCTAGAAACAAAGGGGATGGGTTAAAAGGCTTTATGTGGCCAAGACGTTCCTACGAAAATGAAAAGCAGACGGAAGAGATTCAATTAAGGATAAAAAAGGAAATAGACAATCTAAATAAACTAAATTGATCGGATTAGTAATCTCTAATTATTTTGCTTGCATTGCGAAGCGGGTTAATTCCCATTGAGCGCTCTTTTTTGCCATATTAGTGCCTATCCAACGATTTCTTGGAGAATCAAACTCTGCGATAAGCGACATGTCTTTATCAAATACCGCAATCCTAGGTGCATAGCAATTTATTTCACTTTTAGAGCTGTCAGTTCCCCTGCCTAAAAACATCAAGCTATAAAACATATACATCAGGAAATTTTCTTTGTTGCTCAATTCTCGGTATATACTCCTGATATCTGAATAGTTTGCACCTTCTATGCCTAAGATCTCTCGTGCGTGAAAACTTTGAAAGCTTATTGGAGAATCCTTATTTGGATTTCGTTTAGAAACTTCAACCATGAATTCTTGAGAAAAGCCGTCAGGATTTTTTGACTCTTCTAATATGTAATAAAGTCTTTTCTTTTGCTGTCTGTAATCGTTTATTTTTAAGTTTCGCGGGAAGTATTTAGGCACGATAGTCATTATTGAATCCTTAAAATCTCCAAAAGAAAGTTTTCTTCCGCTTAATTTCAACAAAGGAACGTATAAGTCATCCAAATAGCAAGAGTCGGCAATTTTATTAGCATAAGTAGAGTAAGCCTTTATTTCTTGCCTTACTATCGGGTCGATCCTCAAAGCAATGGTGTAAGATTCTCTACTTTCAATAGCGGTTTCAAGATTTGTCATAGCAGATATGCATTCTGTATTTTATATAAACCTATCTTATTAAAATATTACTATCTCGCTTCCTTTTCATCGAGAGTATAATTTGTAATGTCTATCGCGGACGCAGCAAGATATCTTTCTCTGCCAATCGATATCTTTTTGGCCCCGATCTTTGACAGGAGATCTTCAAATTTTTTGGGTAATCCAACGTGGTCGCCAACAAAGAAAGAAGGGTCTTCAAATCTAACTTCCTTTATATCCTCGCCTTTTTCGCTCAATATATATGATTCTTTGAGTGATTTAGCATAAGTTTCTATGCCTTCTTTGCGGATCGAAATACCTGGATGGACACCACCGCTAAAAACGTTATTCAGTATATCTCTCCAAGTGCTCTCGTCAATTCTTACATCGTGTAACGTTCTTCCATCTACTGTTAAGTGGAGTGGCGGGTTTGGTTTTCCGTAAAGAAATGCATGAAATTCCACGTCGCGCCTTATTCCGTGTGATACAAAAAGCGAGGTCAAAATACATTGGTAAACGGTATCAAGTCTTCCTGCTTCTAATAATGAGCCTATAAACGGCCCCGTATATCCTATCCTTGAATACAAAATAAAACGTCGCATTGAAATCTACATCCAATAATATTATAAAAAGCTATTTAAAACAAAACTAATAAAATAAACTTATTATTAACTACTAAAAAATAAACATTTATAAATAATGAATGATAAAATAATGTATAAAATGGAAAACGATAAATCAGAAAGCAAATTAGAAAAGGCAGTCTCTAATGCGGTGATAGGATTCTCCATTTTAGAAACAGAAAAAACCCATGCATTAATAAACAGATTCCAGAACGGATATTCCAAAAAAGTGGACTATTCAAAAATATTATCTTATGATATGGGTGTTGTGCAGGAGGCAGGCGCTTATGTTTTGCCATACGCTTTACAACAACAGGGCCTGTTTAGTTCAAAGCCATTTAGGATAAATGTTGATTTTACTCAATCAGATGTCGTCGATAGTCCAGAAGAAACTAGTACAGAATCTAAAGGTCAATAAAATTCTTTTCAGAAAAAAGTATTTAAAGCAGTTCGTTCTCAATAAGTAATCGTCTATAATATCCCGGATGCGTTAGAGTGCCTAAAAAGGTGCTGTGAAGACGCGATTTTCATATCGTAGACTAAAATAAGTTCGATGCTTAGAAATAAGCAGATGAGAGAGATGAGTGCATAAATTTCATATTCATGTATGATGATATCGACGCACAATTCCAGTTGATCCTGCTGGAGGTCACTGCTATTGGGATTCGAATGAGACATGCAAGTTTTATCTGTTCGGTAAGGATGGATAGCGTACGGCTTAGGCAACACATAGATAACGTACCGTAACGAGGAGAATATCTTCGGGAAACTGAGGTTAATACTCCATAGCAATAGTTTCTGAAACGATTTTATTGTGAAAGGTTTATGACTATTACCGTTATAAATCGCATTACGATCGGTCTATGCCTGATTAGACTGTTGGTGAGGTAACGGCTCACCAAATCTAAAATCAGTAGGGGCCATGGAAGTGGTTTCCCCAAGAAGGGTACTGAGACAAGGACCCTAGCGCTACGGTGTGCAGCAGTCCCGAAAACTCTACAATGCACGAAAGTGTGATAGGGGGATCCCAAGTGTTTCTTCTTTTTAAGAAGGAACTTTTGCCGTGTTTTTAAATGGCACGGCGAATAAGAGCGGGGCAAACGGGTGCCAGCAGCCGCGGTAATACCCGTCGCTCTAGTGGTGACCATTATTATTGAGTCTAAAGCGTTCGTAGCTGGTTTGAATAGTTCGTGCTTAAATCGTTCAGTTTAACTGGACGACATGGTATGAATACTTTCAGACTAGAGGCCGGGAGGGGGAATGGGAACTTTCTAGGTAGGAGTAAAATCCTTTAATCTGGAAAAGACCACCAGTGGCGAAGGCGCATTCCCAGAACGGACCTGACGGTGAGGGACGAAGGCTAGGAGAACGAACCGGATTAGATACCCGGGTAGCCCTAGCAGTAAACGCTGCTTACTATACGTTGCATTTCCTTGAGGAAATGCAGTGTGACAGCGAAGGCGTTAAGTAAGCCACTTGGGGAGTATAATCGCAAGGTCGAAACTTAAAGGAATTGGCGGGGGAGCACAAAAACGGGTGAAATTTGCGGTTCAATTGGATTCAACTCCGGGAATCTTACCAGAAGCGACAGCAAGATGAAGGCCAGTCTAAAGAACTTGCCTAATGCGCTGAAAGGTGTTGCATGGCCATCATCAGTTAGTATCTTGAGACGTCCCGTTAAGTCGGGTAACTAACAAGACCCTCTTCCATATTTGCTAACGTGTAATCCGTTATGAACGAGCAAAATATGGAGACTGCTTTCGAAAGAAAGAGGAAGGTGAGGGCGACGGTAGGTCAGTATGACCCTAATCTTCTGGGCTACACGCGAATTGCAATGGTAAAGGCAATGGGAAGCAACTCCGAAAGGAGAAGCCAATCCTACAATCTTTACCCTAGTTCGGATCGAGGTCTGTAACTCGGCCTCGTGAACGTCGGAATCCGTAGTAACCGCGTTTCAACAAAGCGCGGTGAATACTTTCCTGCTCCTTGCACACACTGCCCGTCAAACCAGACAAGTTGGATCTAGATGAGACTGTTGTATTAATGATA
>JASHWD010000077.1 GCA_030044235.1 Candidatus Parvarchaeota archaeon
AGCATCTGGTCTGCTAATTTAGATCTGCTTTTCTCTTTTAATGCTTCTTGTAATATTTTCTCTAAAGTGCTTGGTTTTGGCGCATTTCTTTTATAGCTATAACTATAGTCATAATTCGGCGTTTCTTGCTCCTGCGCCATTTAAGATTATAGTAAGGCTATTATTAATAATTATCCGGGTATAAACTATAAAATAAGCGGCTTTATTCACTACTTTAAAATAGAAACATTTATATACTAAATTGGGTCTATTATCTGTCTATGCAAGACTCAAAATACGAAGGACATCGGGAATCTAAAGACTCGCACGAAGGTACAGCACTTTTACAAGCGCATTGGCCGAAAAAAGAAAACCCTTCAAGCCCCCTTACTAACAAAGAACTTGGAAGCCTGGCCGCCTTCAAAGATAACCCAAAAGTGTGGAAAGATAAAGAAGGCTATTCAAAATACATGGAGCAGTGTATAAAGTCTTTTAAGATTGAAGATAATTCTTCCAAATATATCAATAAAATGATAAACGAAAATTATAAAAATGATTGCATAAAAGAAAATCTAGAAAAATCGATTCTTTACAACATTAAAAAATCCGAAGAGTCCAGTTTAAAGTACTCTATAAGCGAGTCGATGATTGAGAAGTTATTGGATGGCAAAAAATTCTTTGGATCTTTTGGTGACTCAAGCTGGTACATCTCTGGTCCGGATACTTTGCTAGATAATAGTGCTCTGCGTGAAAGACTTTTGGCTGGCAGAGGGGGCATACCGGATAGCGAAGGCGTATTCAGATCTTTGATGGACGAAGCAACTCACAGTAGTGTTCTATACAGAGGATTACACTTTGGTAGACCGGAAGAACTAAATGCCTTTTTAAGAGCTATGCATGATGGGAAAGTGCGTAATAGATGCGCATCTTTAACAGTGTTTTTAGGGGTAGCAAAAAGCTTCGCTGGTGTTTCCCCTGGCTCTGGACAGTATAGTATCATCTTGGCATTAGACCCAACAAAGTTAAAACTAAGGCGAGTTAACTATTCAAATCCTGATTCAAAAGATTATGAACCAAGCTGCTATTTACCGGAAGGTGAGGTAAGAACAGATGATATACCACCAGACGCTGTAAGAGGCGTAATGATATACAACACTAAGTCGCAGAATCTCGATGGTAGTTTAAGTTTTCTTGGAGTACCAGACCCGACACATCTAACGACCGGCATTAATAACCCAAACAACTAAACGTAGATTAGATATATATACGGGTTACATTCTCTTAAATTGATGACTGATTTAGAAGCGCTGAACTAGTCACTTTATTAAATATGGACAAGATATTTGCAGACTCGGCACTCGCACGTTTAATCTCAAACTCAGATATTAGCTTTAGTCGAAAACTTTTAGAAAAACAATTACAACCAGCTTCGATTGATTTAAGGCTAGGAAAGGTTTATACTCTAAAGCCAAGCAAAACTCCCGTGAATTTATGGGATGAACCGCAATATAACGAGGTCCCAGCTCAAGGCGGAGTTTATAATCTGCAACCTCGAAAATTGTATTTCTTTGAGTCCATGGAAAATTTAAAAGTTAGTGATAAAGTCGACGAGATCTATATCGCTCCGAGAAGCTCTTTTGGCCGTGCTTTGGTCAACATAATAGGTTTAACGGATGAGACTTATTTTAGAATACAAACCCCTTTCAAAGGAAGGATATTTTGCTCGCTTTATTCGAACAGCTTCCCACTCAGCGTAAATAAGGGTGAAAGGATAGTTCAACTTATCTCAATAAAAAGAGTAGATGGAGTTACCAGAACTAGACGGCTTCACCTTAGCAAATTTCTAAAACCTAAAGATTCTGTTACAGCGAATATAAGCAACGGCATAAAAGACTCTGAACTTTTTGATGAGCTGGATAGCGAAGGACTTATTCTCGGTCCGAATGGATGCGTCAAGGGAATAACAGCAGAAAAGATAGATTATTCCACCGGAGACACCGCTTCGATAGTAGAATACTTTGGTGGACAAATGCAGGCAGTTTACGGATCGGTTTTGCTTAATACGGGATACGCGCCATTTATAGATCCGGGATTCTCCGGAACTGTATTTGGAGTAGTAAGCGGTAGCCCGTTTCCGAAGACTGCAAGGATAGGTGACGTTCTGCTTGACTTAAGAGAATATGAACTTACGGGGAGAGTAAGGAAACTTTATGGTTCTAAAAACCTTGGCTCTCACTATAAGAAGAGTCGATGATTTTACAAGTTTTATATATTAGTTATTGTCTAATTATTTGAATAATGGAAAAGATCACAGTTGACTACCAAAGTTGTGATAAACTTGTAGACTTTCTAAAGAAACATCCTGTTCCTGAGGACAAAGAGGAACCAACTAAAATAAATTTGCCTGAAGACGTTACTAAAAACTTTTATCTGGCTCTAGTAGCTATATGCCACCAGACCACACCTATGACCGGACCTGCCTTGCAGGGCACAGTTGACGGAACTTTCTTAAGAGGATGGGACTATCTACGAGCAGCGATGCTTAAGGCTACGGCAAACGACAACTCTATCGTTTATCCGGCCTCCCTATCTAAGATTACAGACAAAACTCTATCAGGTATAATAAAGGGTGACGATGGAAAGGGGGAAATCTCTAACCTGGAAGAAAGGGTACGTTTGCTTAATGACATGGGTTCAAAGATGCAGCAAAGTGGCGCTGGATCCGTTCAGCAATTATTCGAGAAAAGCGAAGGACATATTGACAATTATGGCGAAAAGAAGGGTCTTTATGAATTATTATCAGAGTTTGAAGCTTATTCGGATCCTGTCAAGAAAAAAAGTTCATACTTTCTCAGCCTAATGAAAAACCAAGGTTTTTGGAATTATTCAGACGAAGAAAACCTTCTTCCAGTAGTCGACTATCATGAGATAAGGATAGCCCTGCGTTTAGGAACTGTAAAAATAAACGATGAAGAATTAAGATCTAAACTTGCAAACAAACAAGAGGTAACCTGGCAAGATGACATAGACATAAGAAGCGGCGTTCAGAAAGCATTGGTCTACGTCGCAAAAGAATCTGGACTAGGTCACAGCAAGCTTCACTATTTCTTGTGGAATCTTTCTAGAAACTGTTGCAATAGGGATTCTCCACACTGTTCTTCTCACGGCGGGAAATGCGCTTTGCCGCAGAGATATGTTCAACTGGGACAGGAAATAGGCAGCGTGTCTTGTCTTTTTAGCCCTTTCTGCGAAAGCTCTGGGAAAGAAGGAAAGTTGTTCGACCACGTAGTAAAGACGCATTACTATTAATCTTGAGTTTTTAGACGAGCATCTGGAATTATACTTTACTTGCAATCTCTTTTCCTACTTCAGAACATTTCGCTTTACCACCTAGATCGTATGTAAGAACTTTGCCTTCTTTTAGAACGGTTTCAACCGCTTTCTGTACCGCAACTGCGGCATCCTTGTAGCCCATCCACTCAAACATCATCTTAACCGAAAGGATGGTAGCTATTGGGTCTACCTTATCCATCCCTGTGTACTTCGGGGCAGAACCATGTATAGGTTCGAACATCGCATATTTGTCACCTATATTCGCACCCGGCCCTACTCCAACTCCTCCTACTATCTCAGCGCCTTCGTCTGATATTATGTCTCCAAAAAGATTTTCCGTTACTAGAACGTCAAAAGTTTCTGGTTTGCTTATAAGCCATTGTGTTATTGCATCTGTATGGGCATCATCCACCGTTATGTCTGAGTATTCTTTAGCAAGACCATAAAATACTTCTTTGAACAAACCGTCAGTTACTTTCAGTATATTTCCCTTGTGTACAAAGGTAAGGTGCTTCTTTCTCGTTCTTGCTAAGTCAAAAGCAAATCTGCAAATTCTTTCGCACCCTTTGCGAGTTATTATTCTTAATCCAACCGCGGCATCATCTCCCACTTTAAATTCTAAACCAGAATACATGCCTTCTGTGTTCTCTCTAACAATCACGAGGTCTACATTTGGTTTTAAGCTCTTTACATTGGGGAGCGTCTTACAAGGCCTAACATTTGCGTATAGATCAAAAGTTTTTCTTATCTGAACCGCAAGACTGGGCATAGATTCGGCGCCCTCGGGAGTAGTTGCAGGGCCTTTTATTACGCAATCGCTTCGCTTTAGAAGCTCTAAGGTTTCCGGAGGCAGATTGGTGCCATATTTTTCTACGCAATGCAATCCTCCCTCCCCAAAAGTTAGATTAATGTTCAATTTGAATTTTTTCTTTACCGCATCTATTACTGGCATAGTTGCGGCAATTATGTCTGGACCCGTTCCATCTCCGGATATAACCGCTACATTCCAAGCTCTGTTAACCATAATAAAGTTTAGATTTGCTAAAATAAAAACTTGAGTTTATTGCAATAATTTTTTAATTACGTAGTTAAGTATCCCGCCAGAGCGATAATATTCCAATTCTATCTGAGAGTCTATCCTACTATCTAATTGAGCGCTTGCGATTTGGTCATTATCCAATCTTGTAAATGTCATTTCTACTTTATCTCTTGGAGCCATCTCATCTCTTAGATTAAGTGAAACCGGCTTTGTGAAGTCTACCTTAAGTGACGTCGCATCTTCCCCCTCTTTGAATTGCAATGGGATCACGCCCATACCAATTAGGTTAGACCTGTGTATCCTCTCAAATGTCTTTGCGATTATCGCCTTTACCCCTAAAAGGGCTGGCCCCTTTGCTGCCCAATCACGCGAACTCCCTTGTCCAAAATCTTTCCCACCAAATACTACTAAGGGAATTTTCTCTTTTTTGTATTGCATTGCTGCATCGAATATACTCATCTGCGTTTTGCCAGGATAGTACAAAGTAAAGCCGCCTTCAACTCCCGGCACCATAAGATTCTTTATCAAATTATTCGCAAACGTGCCGCGTATCATTACTTCATAATTTCCTCTTCTTGAACCGTATGTGTTGAAATCCTCTGTCTTTACGCCTAAAGAAGAAAGGTATCTGCCGGCAGGGGTATTCGGGCTAAAGCCACCTGCAGGAGAGATGTGATCAGTAGATATGCCATCACCAAACGCTGCTAAAACTCTAGCATTTTCTATTTTTGATATTTGTTTGTCTTTCTTCGGATTAAAATCCTCGAAAAACGGCGGAAGCTTTATGTACGTACTATTTTTATCCCAAGAGTACATCTGTCCTTTAGGGATAAAAAGACTGTTCCAATAAGGATTTACTTCGAATATGTGGCTCCCGTATTCATTTTCAAATAATTCCTCTCCCACCACCTTCTTTACTACCTCGTTTATCTCTTCTTTTGTAGGCCATATATCTTTTAAGTAAATCTCTTCGCCATTATCGTTTTTTCCTAATGGCTCTTTAGAAAGGTCCTTAAGTACAGTGCCAGCTATTCCAAATGCTATTAGCAATGGTGGTGACATTAAGTAATTTGCTCTTATATCTGGGTTTATCCTGGCTTCGTAGTTGCGATTCCCGGAAAGTACGCTGGCAACCGCTAATTTATTTTTGTTTATAACGGCGCTCTGTTGATCTATCAATTCTCCTGAATTTCCTATACAGGTTATGCAACCATAAGCTGCGAGCGAATATCCTAACTTTGCTAATGGCTCCATAAGACCTGCTTTTTCGAGATACCTTGTAACTACTCTCGAGCCAGGCCCTAGACTCGTCTTTACTTTTCTTGTGTTTACTCTTAAGCCTTTTTCCAAAGCTTTTTTAGCAAGCAGGCCTGCGGCCACCATAACCGCCGGGTTACTTGTATTAGTGCAACTCGTTATCGAAGATATTACGACGTCGCCATCGGACAAGATAGTTTCGTAGCCATCTGGATAAGTCAACTTTACACTCTTTACTTTTTCGTGATTACCTGTTTCTTTTGATTCGTCTTTCTTTGCGACTGCGCTTTCTGAAGCAAGTCTGACTAAATCCGCTGCCGCAACTCCATTAACAGACTTTTGTGCAGACAGAAAGGTATCTTTAAAATTATTAGGCACAGTCTCTAACGGCAACTGTTGTTTCGGCTGACTCGGCCCAGAAACACTGGGTACTATCTTTCCCAAGTCTACCCTCATTATGTCACTGTATTCTACCTTGTTGTAGTCTATTCTAAACATTTCTTGGGCTTCATAATATTTTTTAATTAGTTCCAATTGATTTTCCTTTCTGCCGGTAAGTCTCATATAAGTCAGTGTCTCTTCATCTGGAGGAAATATCGCTATTGTCGCGCCGTATTCTGGACACATATTTGAAAGCGTCGCACGATCGGGTAAAGAAAGGCTATTTAACCCTTCTCCAAAGAATTCTACGAACATGTTAACTACCCCTTTTTCCCGAAGCAATTTCGTCAACGTAAGCGCAAAGTCGGTCGCGGTTACACCTTCTTTCAGCCTTCCTGTTAAATTTACCCCCAAGACTTTTGGAGTTACAAACGAGACCGGTTGGCCCAACAAAGCTGCTTCGGCTTCTATCCCTCCAACACCAAAACCAACTATGCCCAGCGCATCTATCATGGTTGTATGAGAGTCCGTCCCAACGAGCGTGTCTGGAAAAGCGATTGTTTCGTCTTTAGTTTTCTTTAATGTAACGCATGTTCCAAGATATTCTAGGTTAACTTGGTGGCAAATGCCGGCGGATGGCGGGAAAACTCTCAAACCATTGAAAGCTCCATTGGCCCATTTCAATAATTGGTATCTTTCCTTGTTGCGCTCTACCTCTTTCTCCTGATTCTTTGCAAATGCATCTGGTCGATTAAAGAAGTCTACCTGCACAGAATGGTCGATTATAAGATCAGTAGGTATTATTGGTTGTACCAAGTCAGCCGACTTTCCAAGTTTAACCATGTAATCTCGCATTGCAGCTAAATCTACAACAGCAGGTACTCCTGTGAAATCCTGCATTAATATTCTTGAGACCTTAAATGGTATGTCTTTATCAACCGGGTTTTTTGGGTTCCAATTTGCCAAGGCTTTGACGTCCTCCTCATTTACGGCTTTGCCGTCTAAATTTCTAAGTAAAGATTCTAGTACGACTCTTATTGAGAACGGGAGGCGTCCAAAGTTCAACTTTAGCTCTTTACCCAAAGCCGGCAGCGAGTAATAAGTTATTTCTTTAGAATTGGATAGTCTAAAAGACGCGGTGAGTCCTAAAAGTCTACTACTCGAGTCGACTGATTTCGATTTTATTTTTGGGGATGCCACTATAATAATTGGTTTTCTAAATTTAAATGGCTATTTAACTAGAGATATGCACCAAGCTTTTTTGCGCTCTCTTGCACGCTAAACCTCCTGCTCTCTTCCGCACCCTCAAGGTTTTTCCTTCTGATGTCCATTTTATTTTTACGCTCTTCTAACTCTTTCCGATTCATATAATAAGAACCCAAAACCTGTTTATAGTTTCTGCTAGCAAGGCGATGAAGTCGCTCTTCCCACGGCCCATTGACAAATGACTCTATTTCGATTTTCGGCGCGTATGGTCCTGTTTCTGTTAAATCCGATGCTTTATTTACAGGTTCGGTTGAGCGTAAATGGAATAATAAATTCCCTCCTTCGTAAACGTAGAAATCATCTCCATAAATATAGTGTTCGCCGCTTTCGTGCACAAAACGGAAGTTCTTATAACTCGCTTCCCAAGTTATTTCTGTTCTATCGCTGTGCTCTACGTGGTGTGTAATTACGCCGTGCTTTACAGCTGCGTGCTCTATAAGTTGTAGAATCCCAAAAAGTCTTTCTGCTCTACTCTTCACTGTTTTCTCGGTTAATACAACTTCATCAAGTCTTCTGGCCATAACATCACCCAATTATAATAGTCAGCGCTAATATTTATCTATTCTAAGAATATCGCTTATACTAAGAATATTTACGTAAAAAATCATTTTCTACGATCTCTGCAAGTTTTGGATTATTTTTACGAACGAAGTCCATATAACTTAAACAAAGTTCCCTGCTCGCGGGGCTTAGGTCACCTGTATCACGGTCAACGCCTTCTGGAACCCATAGCAAGTAGGCTTTTTCTAGGTGGGCTTTTGGATTTTCTTTTATTTTAGGACCTATCATTTCTGTTACTGTTTGCCATATCCATCTTTTTTCGTTTACCGTTTCACAATATCGTAAAACTGCAACCAAAGGAAAACCGCTTGCTTTACCAAATTCATAATCATCTTTTGCATACATGTGATTCCGGTTATAGTACCTATCTTTGCTGACGCTGAATTCTAAGCCCACTCTTGTACTCTTTTTTGCCATCGAAAATTTGCTTGATATGTGTATGCCAGAAAACTCTGCGTAAAGACCAAGCTCGTCTGTAAGAATCTTTTTGATGCGATTTCTTTCTTTTCTGGCTGTTACTTGTCCATCGTTAAGAAGTACTTTTGAAGAATTAACTTTTTCCAGGTTAAAACTTATAAAACCAGCAGGTACAAGTCCATTTGCAACTAAGTACAGAGTTAAGTGATTATAAGGGTGCATTCCATATTCTTTAGCCGAATTGTTTATTATCTCTTCTAGGCTAAGTGTATTCGCTGTCTTATGCCCCATAATTTTATTATAAAGAAGCCTACAGCTATATAAAACTATTAAAAATAAAAATCTACTTCTTCTTGAGTTTTACGTCCGGCGAAGTTAATCTAAATGGATCAAAGATCTCATCTAGTTGCTTTTCTGGTAGAACTTTCATTTCCTTTGCAACTTCTTTTATCGATTTTCCTTCTTTAAGTGCTCTCTTTACGACTTCTGCAGATTTTTCATAGCCTATATATGTATTTAGAGCCAAGCCGACTCCTGGAGTTTTACTGACTTCTCTCTCCATTCTCTCTTTATGCGCAACTATTCCTAAGACTGCCTTATCGACAAATAGTCTGCAAACATTATTTAATATAGTTAGACTATGCGTCAAGCAATATATCACAAGTGGCATTGTTACATTCAGTTCTAGCTGACCTGCTTGTGTCGATAAAAGTATGGCATCATCGTTTCCTATAACTTGATAAGATACCATCATAACCGCTTCTGCCATACCAGGGTTTACTTTTCCCGGCATTATAGAAGACCCTGGCTGTAAAGCTGGTAAAGATATCTCATCAAAACCGGTTATTGGCCCCGAATTAAGAAGTCTCAAGTCACCTGTAACCTTAACGAGATCTGCAGCTAAATTCCTAGTAACCGATGAAGCCTCTAAGAAATCTGACATCGATTGTGTAGCTTCTGGTAAGAACTCTGCAGGCCTTAGATTGTACCCAGACAATTTGCTTAATATTTCAATTGCATATTTTCTATATTCCGGATTTGCATTAAGACCGGTGCCTACGGCCGTGGCCCCTATATTTATTTCCATTAATTTTTCTACAATCGAATCTATCCTAGCTTTGCTCTTACCGATTATTCTGGCCCAAGCCTCAAACTCCTGACCTAGTCTTATCGGTGCAGCGTCCATTAAATGAGTTCTGCCGCTCTTGACTATGCCATCGAACTCTTTAGATTTTTTCATGAAAGCTTTTTCCATATAATCAACTGTATCTTTTAGTCTTAGCAGGAGGGTTATTGTAGTTAGTCGCATTGTTGTAGGAATTACGTCATTAGTAGATTGACTTTTATTTACATCGTCATTTGGATGTATTATAGAATAGTCTCCTTTTTTCCCGCCTAAAGATTCTATTGCCATATTTGCGATTACTTCATTAGCGTTCATGTTATTTGAAGTACCTGCGCCGGCTTGGTATACACCAACGACAAACTGGTCTCTTAATTTGCCTTTGATAATTTCATCTGCAGCCTGCATTATGACCTTAGCTTTCTTTGCGTCCAAAAGTCCGACTTTCATATTGGCTTCTGCTGCCGCTCTTTTTACCATCACAAGTGATGTAACAAACTCGGGATAAGGTTTTATTTCCGAAATCGGAAAGTTATTGACGGCCCTCTGTGTCTGCACACCCCAGTAAGCAGCCTTTGGGACTTCTACTTCTCCAAGATAATCATGTTCGGTTCTGAATTCCATATCAAAATTATACAAACATAGTAAATAAAAGCTATTACGGGTATTTTTATAACAACTTATTTTGGTTTCTTTAATAGTCTTACTTATTATTCGTCTTTTTCTGAAAGTTGTCGAAGCCGCTCATCGCCCTTAATACTATTTATTACACTAGCTACGGTTTCTGGTACAAGCTTCTTCCAGTTGCCACCGTCAATCATTAATCTTCGTATATTTGTACCAGACTCTTCATCTCGGTTAAAAAGTTTTGTAGTCTTTACTTCATATCCCTTTTCACGGAATAATACTTTCACCAACGGATTATTAGCGTATACCCTGCCGAATTTTGGGACCATAGCCTCTAAATGAGATACCCAAATCTGATTTGAATCAACATCTTCTATAGGTATAACATAGAACTCCTTGAATTTGCTTCCTTTTAGTGCGGCCGTTATCATTGCGACGCGTTCGCCGGCAGTAAAGGGATTCTCAAGAGTATAAGAATATTGTGCGCTGCCTATAACTACTATAAGTTCATCGCTGGTCTTGCTTATTTCATTAATTAATTTGGCGTGCCCGTTATGAAACGGTTGAAATCTGCCAACTATAAGCGACCTCATAAAATGTTATACCAGACGCAGTAGATAAACTTTATCTAACCATATTTTTTATGATACTTTAGATACTTTTACTTTAATTATTGGGTTTAACGACCCTAGCTTTGTTCCGCGGCTACGTGCAAAAAGATATGCGCCAAGCGTAGTTACTATATTTGTGAATATTATTACATATGTAACTAACTGAACATAAGAATTCGCGTGCGGTATGCCATAGCCTATAGAAAGTATTGCCAAGGTTGCTGGAGTCACTCCGAGAGCACATATAAGAGTTATAATCTTCTTATCGTTGCTAAGCGCGGATCTGAAAGTGGATGTTGTAGTGGCGAGCGCTCGTGTCGACACGAGTATAAGCGTAATCGCTCCGCCGGCAAGAATGCCAAAGACAACGCTATTTAACGCTATGCTAAAGATTAATCCTAAAAACACAAAGAATATCGTCTCTAAAAGAAAACTTATTTCATCCTGAAAATCTGCTAATCTATTCTCTAGCCAGTCTAGGTCTATACTTTTTTTAATCAGGTCGCCTACGAAAGCATTGTTGCCGAGAATAACTCCAAAAACAAGTACAGAGAGAAGACCACTGCCGCCCACTACAGTTGTGAGGACATATGTAAGAAGTACAAGCCCAACTGTGAGTACATATGTGTATTTATATTTTTTAACATAGTTTAGCGTAAAAAGCCAAAGAAGCGCGAGTCCGAGCCCTATAACTATTCCAATTGAGAAAGACGATATCAACGAGGATGCTACAGAAAGCAAGCTTAACGTCCCAGTTTGGTATAGGCCGATAAAAGTAACAAATAGTATTACCGTAAATATAACAGTAAGCGCCGACTCTAAAGTCAAAAATGCAATGGTCTGTTCGGGAAGTCGCAGGCCTCTTGACACCGGAACTATTACGGCTGGAGTTAACTCGCCGCCTAGTATTGCGCCGAATATAAGTGATTGTATCCAACCCCAGCCAAGAATATAGTTTGCGAAAATAGCTATAAGTGCTGCACTGGTAAAAACATATATCATTACTTGAACCAATATGCGATTGCCTATCTGTAATAAGGTCTTAATTTTTATGTCCATCCCTCCGTAAAAAAGAACCATTATAAGAGTAAGTTCGGCGATGGTGCTAAGCGCCGGAAGTATCAAGCTTTGTGAGATTAGGCCTAATACTGGTCCTATCATTACGCCCAGCAGGATAAGAAAAAGAACGGATGGGACGCCGGTTCTTTTAAAAAATATATCAGCAACAAAGCCTATTAGAATTACTGCAGCTGCGACTGCAAATATAGTCGTTGGATCTATGCTCATACCCACTTTTCTATGTCGTCTATCTTCTTCCTTTGCTTGACTAGTTTAGGTGGGGTTTGGATGTCGATATTTCCTCTTTGAATAAATAACATTATCCAAGTTATTGTTACGGTTGATATTATAACCGCAAAGATTATATCTATAAATCCGACATTCAATATGCCGTAAGCTATAGGCAAAGTAGCAACTACAGCAGCGGCTGTTCCCCTCGATACCATAGAAGAAACGACCCTCTTATCATCCTTAGAAAAGTCCGACTTTAATAGAGCTAACTTTGTTCCTACCTGCCTTGCGAGAAGCAAAACTAGCGCTATCGAGATGCCTAATAGAAACCCATAATAATCATTTAATAATACAAGACCGCCAAAATACACAAAGAAAAAAGACGTGGTAAAAAACGTGATTAAATCATTAAAGCTTTTAGATTCTTCATTTATTGTAAACGTGCTGCCATGCTTATAACCAAGTGTCTTATAAAAATCTTCACCATTTGCTATAACCAAACCAAATATCAAAGCGGAAACAGGGCCGCTGCCACCTAAGTCTTGTACAAGTATGTAAAGTATGAATACTATCGCAAGTGAAGCTACATAAGAATAAGCGTAATTTTTTCTCTGCAGATAGCTCATGGCAGGAATCCACGCAATCGCTAAAATCGCTCCTAACACAATACCTATAGAAAATTGTGACACTAAGGCAGTAGCTATAGCGCTTATCTGGTAATTATTTAATAGAACGGCGCCGATTATTACAAGAACAAGTACTATACAAAGTGGTTCAGTTATAGCTGATTCTAAATTTAATAAATTTCTTTTTTTATCTTTTGACAAATCGCCTTTACCGAGAAACGGTATAACTTCCGCACTGACGCTCCCAACAGCAAAGGCGGTAATCACGGAAATCAATGTACTGTAGCCTAAAAAGTACATCAGCAAAAATACAAACGCAGCAGATAAAGTAAAATTTATCAAAGCTGAGATCATTGCTTTTGAAACTAATTCAGTAAGTTTTTTTATGTTAAGTACGAGTCCAGCGTTGAAAAGCAGAATCAATATAACTAGAACTGATATAAACGGCAAAGCTGAAAGCAAAACAGATGTCTGTACAAGCGAAAATACTGGCACTACCAATATTCCAAATATCATAAGCCATATAATGTAAGGAATCGATGTTTTCTTTGCTATCGCCCTACCTATAAAACCAATAAGTAGGATTGCCGCTGCGCCGAGTATGAAAAAATTTAATGCTGTATCGTTGAGCATAAATAAAATTGTTTTTTATATCTTAAATATGTGCAATTGGTTTACCAACTAGCTGAAAATCTTTTAATAGTTAAATGTTTATTTTTAATATAGGATACTCATTTTACATGGAAATCTTAGACTTTGACCTAATAATATTAGGCAGCGGTATTGCTGGTCTAACGGCGGCCATACATGCCACTAACGCAAGCAAAGGGCAAATAAAAATCGCTATAGTTACAAAACTACATGCAATGAGAAGCCACTCCGTTTCTGCAGAGGGCGGGATATCTGGCGTTTTATACCCGGATGAAACCCACGACTCCACAGAACTACACGCATACGATACAATAAAGGGTTCTGATTATCTTGCGGACCAAGATGCTGTAGAACTGCTCGTAAAAAATGCTCCTACGGAGGTTAGATTCTTTGATCACATCGGAGTTTCGTGGAATCGCGACGACAAAAGCAAAATACAGCAAAGGGCATTCGGTGGTATGAGCATACCTAGGACCGCATTTGCGGCCGATAAAACGGGCTTTTTCATGATGCGAGCCCTTTACGACGAAGTGTCAAACATGAAAAATATTTCTATTTTCCACGAGCACTTTGCTTATAATCTACTGATTGATAAAAACAAGTTCGTAGGTCTTTCTGTCCTTGACTTAGCCACAGGCTCCTCCAGTATCTTTAAAGCAAAAACGGCTATAGTAGCCACGGGGGGCGCATCAAGACTTTATAGTTTTACGACCACCGCACATTCTACGACTGGAGACGGGATTGCCCTAGTGTACAAAGCTGGCTTACCTCTAAAGGATATGGAATTTGTTCAGTTCCATCCAACGGCGTTAGTACCAAATGGAATACTCATAACGGAAGCTGCAAGAGGCGAGGGCGGGTATTTACTTAATTCTAAAGGTGAACGTTTCATGGAAAAGTATGCAAAAAGTAAGATGGAGCTTGCGCCGAGAGATATCGTTTCGCGTGCGATAATTACTGAAATGAAGGCTGGAAATGGCTTTAAACACGAAGAGTCCGGGCTCGGATACGTAAATCTAGATCTTAGACACTTAGGTGAAAAAACAATAAATGAACGATTGCCAATGATAAAGGAGATTGCACAAAAAAGTATTGACTTGGACCCGATTAAAGACCTGCTCCCCATAAGACCGGCAGCGCATTTCACTATGGGTGGAATAAATACAGATATCTTTGGTAGGGTGCTTTCAGATGAAAACAAAACTCCAGTAAATGGACTTTGGGCGATAGGCGAGTGTGGGTGCGTAAGCGTGCATGGCTCTAATCGCCTTGGCAGCAATTCACTGAGTCAGTGTTCAGTATGGGGCAGACTAGCCGGTAATGCAGTTGCAAAATATTTAGAGTTAAACAAATCTTTTATCAACATTTCCAAAGATGTGGTTAGCTCAGAAGAAAGGACGATAGTAGAGTTGCTTGATAGAAAAGGAAACACAAATCCTTATTTTATTAAATCCGAACTTCAAAAGACTATGGATGAGAATCTATACGTTTATAGAAATAAAGAAGACATGTTAAAGGCGCGAAGACACATAGCCGACCTTAAAAATGCTTTCAAAGATATTTACATCCAAGACAAAGGCAAAGTCTTCAACACCAACCTACGCGATGTTTTAGAGATAGAAAACTTATTAGAACTTGCCGAGGCCGTGACCATATGCGCAATAAACAGAAAAGAAAGCCGCGGTGCGCACGCTGTTGTCGAATATCCAAATAGAGATGACACAAACTGGCTAAAACATACCGTAATCTACAAAACTAATAACGGCACTGGAATCAGTTACTCGCCGGTAAAAATAACAAGCTGGAAACCGGAACCGAGAGTTTATTGACATGGAGAACAAAAAAATATATGATTTTAGGGGGAAACAAACGAACCTAGAACGACAATTAGCATTCAACAAAGAAGGGTTTATACACATGATTTTTTACAGAGTACTAATAATTATCTCTATAATAACTTTTTTTGTGTTTTTGCTTAGCTTTTGGCTCGTCGAATTATTCACAGTCGTGGTATACCTGATAATAATAATTTGGGTTTTATTTATACCGCAATTATTTGCTCTCTTAAAGGGGCTCGCTATGATAGGAAGTAAAGGGATTGAATTCGGGCGTCTAAACGATTCTTATATTTCGGCTCTAAAAACAAATAAAAAAATGGTTTTTGGGTATGCATTGTTTCCGTACCTCATGATTGGGGTCTGGATATTCGGATTAGGATTATTTATTTTTGGAGTCGTTATATGAAAGAGTCTTGGGTCTCCTTGCCGACCATATATGTTCCTATGGCGGGCATCCCAATATTGCTTTTCTTGTATACGATTTCAGTTTTGAGTGGTTTGCAATTAATCAGTAAAATATTCCTAACTCTATCAATGGTCGGTTTACTTGTTTTCGGGGTTTCTGGATTTAGAGATGTTTACATCGGAAGTTTATTAAAAAAATCAACCGAATTAAAACGTACCCTAAAAGCGAATAAAGAAGAAGGTCAAAGTAACATTAAACCGACCAGCACCGGGGCAAAGCTTATAAAATTCAATGTAAAAAGATTTAATCCAGAGACACAAAGGCTTGAAGAATCTATTTACAATGTAGAGACCGATGCATTTTCAAACGTATTGGACGGATTATTGAAAATAAAAGCGGAAACAGATCCGACTTTGTCAATGAGATACAGTTGCAGAATGGGTATATGTGGGTCTTGCGGTATGGTCATAAATGGAAAGCCTTCGCTTGCCTGCGAGAATAATGTTTGGGAAAACGCAAAGAACGGGGAAATATCGATTGCTCCAATGCTAGGACACCCGTTACTCAAAGACCTAGTAACTGATTTCGACGACTTCTTTGAGAAGCACTTATTTGTAAACCCCTATCTATTCAGGAATGACTTGAATGAGAAATATCACCCGACTAAACAATACGAACAAACGAAGGAAGAATTAGATAAATTCCTTCCATTTTCTTATTGTATAATGTGTGGGCTATGCGTCGATGCTTGCCCGGTTGTGAACACTAACCCTGAGTTTATAGGCCCACAAGCGTTATCCCAAGCTTACAGATATTACGCAGATTCAAGAGACGAAGCAGGTGAAGCTAGACTAGAGCATTTAGACCTACTAAAGGGAGTTTGGGACTGCGAATTCGCCGCGTCTTGTTCGGATGTTTGTCCAAAGGGCGTAGATCCGGCTTTTGCTATACAGTTATTAAAGACCGAAATAATAAAAAATGACCTTTCCAGAAATAAAGATATTAAAAGTTGAATATGCTGAACGAAGAATTAGTAAAGTTTTTTGCATCCAATGTAAAAAGTGATTTCTATGGGGATATAAGACTAAACGAAAGCGAAGGCACGCGTTTTGTCGTAGAGAATAGTAAGGTAAGAAAGGTTTCGCAGACTAGCGACTCTGGTTTTGGGCTTCGTGTTATGAAAAACGGGGTGTGGGGCTTCGCATCATCCAGTGAACTGTCAAAAAAGTCAATAAAAACCGCGCTCGATTCGGCATATTCATACGTCAATTCAAAGATAAAATCAAAGATAAGATTTGAAATAAATCCAGAAATGAACGTCGCAAATGTTAAGGTGCCCTGGCAGAAAGACATAAGAGACATAGAACTATCCAAAAAACTAGCTTTAGTTAAGGCTGTCGACGAAGCTGCCAGAGGAAAAGAGACAGTCTCTACTTTATCAGCATACAGTGACGTGGTAATCCATTGGATTCAGGGAAGCACTCTTGGCAATATAGTATCTTTCTATGAATCTTATCCAAATCTTGGAGTTTCATCATTCATAAAAGACTCTTCTGGTATACAATCTATCAGAAAAACTTTGGGCGGAAATTGTGGTTTTGAGATATTTGAGCGCGGTGCTGCTGAGAAACTCGGAAAAACCGTTCTTGAAGAGGCGAAAAACCTTATAGGTGCTAAAGTAGTTAAGGGAGGAAAGTACGATGTAGTACTTGATCCATCGATGACCGGCGTATACACCCACGAGGCGTTCGGACATGCAACTGAAGCCGATGCAATACTAGCGGGTGCGTCTGTTCTTGAAGGCAAATTAGGAAAAGTCGTGGGCAAAGACACGGTAACTATAATAGATGACCCGACTATGCCAGGGGCGCGAGGTTCATTTAAATTTGACCAAGAAGGTACAAACGCAAAGAAGCGGGTGCTTGTAGAGAATGGTTTATTAACGAATTATCTAAATACGCTTGAAACTTCAAACCGACTTAAATTAGAACCTAACGGCGCAGCTAGAAGCATGGATTATTCTTGCAGGCCCATCGCCAGAATGTCTAATACATTCATAAAACCCGGAGATTTCAAAGATGACATATACGAAGGTATAAAGGAAGGAATCGCGTTCTATGGCTTTCAATACGGGTATGTTGATCCAGGTAGCGGAAAGTTCATGTTCAAATCGCAGTATGGTAGGATGATACGGAACGGAAAATTAGCAGAATTTATAAGAGATGCTGCACTTACCGGCTCAACGCTTGAGATTCTAAATAGGATTGATGCGATAGGAAAAGATTTTTCTCTTGATGGCGGGACTTGTGGTAAGGAAGGGCAGTGGGTTCCAGTAACAAGTGGTGGACCAAGTATACGTGTAAGGCAGGTGGTGGTTGGTGGACAGTGAAAGTATATTGAGAGCCATAAGAAGAACAAAATTAGATGCAGAATTTGACGTTCGGATTATCGAGGACCATTCAAGTTCTTTGAGCATAGAACGTGGAGAGTTCGTGGGTGGGCAGACAAACGTTGGGAAAGAAGCAAATATAAGATGTCTCTATAAGGAAAGAAGTTCATCGGTTCATTTATCGATAAATTCAATAGAAGACCTTAAGCTAGGTATAATAAGATCATACAAATTAGCCAAGACTCTGGGATCAGAAGATGGGCAGTCAAAATTTTCTATGCAGAAGCACATAAATAAACCTAATCCTTTTAGCAAAAAAATAGATACCGTTAAAAATTATGACGTTCTTTCTATGATGTTAGACGCACAAAAAGAAGCGTCTAATTTGGAACATATTTATTCTGTAAATATATTTTCTGGCTATTCACACACAAATCTTTGCGCAGCGAACAGCAACGGAATAAATGGAGACTGGAAAGGAAGCTCGGCTTTCCTAAGGGCCGAAGTAATAGCCAAGGAAGGCGCTGAACAGACAACTGGTTCTAAAGGCGCAGAAAGTATCGACCCATATGGAATAGATTTCGATGATGTAGTAATAAAAGCTTCTAATGTGGCTAGTAGAATGCTCGGTGCGAAATCAGCACCTACATTTAAAGGAGATTTGTTGCTTAGTCCAGAAGTTTCTAATCTAATATTTGGAGAATTCGTTTCTGCCATGAATGGGGAAGACATACTAAAAAAGAGAAGTTTTCTTATAAATAAAAAAGACCAAGTTGTCGCCTCTAAATTGATAAAATTGCGAGAAGAAAATTGGTTGAAGCGAAGCCCTTATAATCGCCAGTTTGATGACGAACTAATTCCCACATCTTCAAAAGACCTAGTATCAAATGGATTGCTACGGACTTATCTACACAACATATACAGCGCAGAAAAGACCGGAGAAATACCGACTGGAAATGGATTCTTTGGTTTAGATGGTTCTTCGATAGACACTACGAATATTGTATTAAAAGCGGGCAATGTAAAAACTGAAGACTTAATATCTAGAATCAAAAAAGGGATTTACATGCTTGAGACCGGCGATTCACCAAATATGGCCACGGGAGATTTATCTGCAATGGTAATGAATGGCTATTATATCGAGAACGGAGAAATAAAATACCCCGTGAAGGAAACTATGGTCGGTGTGAATCTATTAGATCTGATGAAAAACGTTAGCGTTTTAGGTTCAGAATATGTTGGTTTAGACGGCATTTTTACGCCGGCTTTAATAGTAAATAATGTGCAAGTCTCAGGAAAGTAATAATCTTTAATAAAAGAATGTCACCACTAAAACGACTAGCAAATAGAAGTGGGAAAATCTACTATACTAGTTCTAAGTCGTAATATAAATACGTTGTTTCAGTGATATTTCTAAACTTCAACAACTGTTATAATCAAAAATTTACCGACTCTTTGTTAGATTGAAAGCTTTAAAGATTTTAATCTGGAGGATAAAATGGAAGAAAACTTGACAAGGAAAAATTCATTTGAAGAAATAAAAATAAGAGATTATAACGGGATAATCGGAAAATTTCATTCTCATATCTCAATAGGCGCTGTAAGCGGCAGTGAAAATTTGGAACCTCTTGCAAAATTTTGCAGGGAAAGTGTTGGCTCAAAAATAACCGTAATAGACTTATATACGTTCGATGGAAGGGCTCAAAAAGATTGTATGGTAACGAAATATTACTTTACTAAAACTCCAGACGAAATATACAAATTAATAAAAGACCTACACAAAACCGCGGAAGCGATATCCTTACTTGGTTACAAAGTTTTAAGAATAAAATTGGAACATGAAAGTTTACCAACGTTTCAAGAGTTTAACAAAGAAAACTATAGAGAGATTCATATAAAAATGCGGATAGGAAAAATTAATTATAATAAAACGATGGAGTTTCTAAAGGAAAACAGTAAAAAATTTGGTTATGTTCCATCTAGCAATCCTATGTCAATTGAAACTGAAACTGTACATCAATTCATAAATATCCGCTATTATGACGGCGACCTTTATGCTGTAAATAATAGAGTAAATGTATTAACTGACTTTCTAAGGGCTCATGATATAGATGTCGAAGAAGTAAAAATGGAAACGGCTGTGTTTGATACAAATATTGATTTAGATAGATGGTGGGCTTGTCCATGCACCACCAGCTGTAAAAGTATTTGTACTGAAATAAATGTTAAATAAGATTCATTTAGAACACATCTTTTTTATGAGTTCTACCCTTTCCTCTGGAGCCATAACTGGCACTTTTATCGGTTTATATCCTAGACTAGTATAAGCACGATAAAGAAGCTCCTGCAATTCTATAGATTCTTTTTCGGTTTGTTGTCTAACGCCATCATTCTGATAAATAGGAAGTCTATCCATTATGAAAACTCCGTCATATTTTGTTTTACTGCCCGCTTCTAGAAGTTCTTTGAACGGTTCTAGACCACGTATTCTGCAAAAGGCCATGTCACTTGGTATACCGCCATCCATAAAAACTGGCTTGTCCCGCGGGATATTACGTTCAACTTCTATCTGAACCTTTAAAATCATCTTTTGCAATCTGTCTATAGCTTCATTTGAAGCGATGTCCGCCCGAAGTTCCGGGTACTTTTCAAGTATCGGCCGCGAAGGTTCTTCTACGGTGAAGTAGCCCTGTTTATGAAGCTCATTTATTACGGTTGTCTTACCGGTGCAAGGCGCCCCCGTTATTACATACACACCAGATTTCAACGCTATACACTCATCTAAGTTTTCTTTTGATTTGATTTCCACAATATAAACCACATTCAATTTTATTTTAATATTATAAAACATATAGGTTTTGGAGGATTAAAAAATGCTTAACGATAGATTTATTCATTAAAATAAGAATTTATTTAGCCAAGTGCATTCAATAAAATGGTAAACCTCCTTGAATTTCAAGGAAAGGAGATGTTTCGGAGATATAATATACCTGTGCCTACGGGCAAGCTTCTTAAGAGCGAAAAAGACATTAAAAAACTTAGCGCTCCTGCGGTTCTAAAGGCACAAGTACCTACCGGTCATAGAGGTAAATCCGGCGGGATTTCTATAGTTAATACTCTTTCAGAAACACGAAAAGCTCTTGAGAAAATGCAAAAGATAAGTTTTGACGGGTTTTCACCAAAAGAATTTCTTTTAGAGGACATGGTAAAACACGACTCCGAGATATATTTAAGCATAAGCCTTGACAGAAGCAGGCGCTCACCGGTGCTGGTAGCCTCCCAACAGGGCGGCGTTGATATAGAAGAGGTTCCTAAAGAAAAAATCTTTATTTTTAATCTAAACCAGTTGATTGGAATACCAACTTACGTCAAGCGTAAGATATTCAATGACCTTAACTTAAAAGAGATGCTGATAAAAGATTTTTCCGGTTTACTAGACAGCATGTGGTCACTCTATAAGAACGAGGATGCAGAGTTAGTAGAAATAAATCCGCTAGCGACTACTGAGAAGGGA
>JASHWD010000078.1 GCA_030044235.1 Candidatus Parvarchaeota archaeon
CTTTTCTTTCGCGTCTACCAGTCCCGAGAGCGATTGCAGGTATCTCTACATTCTCTTCGATGCTTAAGTAAGGTATTAGGTTATAAGACTGAAATACAAAACCTATCTTTTTTGTTCTTAGCCTAGTAAGATCGCTGCCACTTAGCTGACTTATGTTAACACCGTCTATTAAAAGCTCACCTTTTGTAGGAAGGTCCAATGTTCCCAACAGATTTAATATAGTACTCTTTCCGCTGCCAGAAGGTCCAAGGATGCCAGCGAACTCCCCACGTTTTATTGTAAAAGAAATACCACGAAGTGCAGTATAGCTGAGTGCACCAGAATTGTAAACTTTCCAAAGGCCGCGTGCTTTAATTGCGGTATCGCCTATTTGCGCGTCTGTTTTCATTTTTTGTCTGGCAAATTGCATACTGAGTAGGTGATACATGCCTTGTTTAAAAACATTTTGGTGACTACGCTTTACTAGAAGAGAGCTCAATTTTAAGAGTAGTCACATAGTAGTCACCCGAAACTATTTAAGAGTATAAGTATTCGAATCTAAATGCATTTAGAGATTCGGGAAGAAGATGGAGAGAAAAAATATTATCTTTCTCATTCATATAGAGAAAATGAAAAGGTTAAGAAGATAAGAATTTATCTTGGTAGGAATCTAAACAAAAACGAATTGAACCATGCAATACAGCAGGCAAAAGACCGAATGGAAAAAGAGATTGGAGAGAAGAAAGCTGTGAAGGAGCTTAATCGTTCACGTTTATTAAAAATGGGTCTTACTACAATGGTAATTCTTATATCTGTATTTGTTTTATTCACGTTTCTTCACAGAGACGCCAGCACTTCCGGAAGCGTTTTAATTAGTCTTACAGACCCGGCAAACGTACCAGCAGGGACGCAGGTTCTTAATATAACTTGGTCTGCGTTAGCCGTGCAAACTGTAAGCCGCAATGGGAGTAGCTGGACGTCTGTGGGTTCGCAAGGTTCAGTGAATTTATTAGAATTGCAAAATTCTAGTTTGGGATTAGGAAGCTTTTTAGCCTCAAATGACACAAAGATAGACGCTATAAGATTCAATATAACCTCCGCTTCTATAGAAATAAATGACACCGTTTATCCTGTATACTTAACAAGCAACCAAATAGTCTCGCAGGTATCGGGAGAACAGTCTGTGAATGATACTACAGAAGTTCTAATTGATATCTCTCCAACCGTAGTTCCAATTTTTAATTCTAATTCAACCGAATTTCTAATGACGGTTTCTGCGGAGACATGCGTTGCGCCGAGAAGCGCTGATATATCAAATGGAATAGGTAAAATTTCAATGCTAAATCAAAGAGACATTTTTCAACTTGATTATGTTAGGGCAAATATAACTATAACTAATGTTTCACTCTCGGTTTCAGGAAATACGACAAGTTTAATTATCGATGTAGAAGAGGAATCAAATCAGACCGTCGTCATCAATAACGTTGTATTATTAGGCAACGAATCGGTAAATTTACCAATTATTACAAATGCAAGCGGTTTTCTTGCAAATTATAGCGCAATTATGGGTGGTGCTAATGGACCAAATGGTTTCCCACAGATTGGAAACCCGATTTGGGTCTCCGTACACAGTTCCGGAATTATGGGTTTTGGATTTGGCGGGGGCGGGCCGATTCTTAATATTAATTCCGGGGTATTGAATGGTTTTCCTATGCAAGAGAAAACTTTGATAACTCTCGGCCAGAACCAAGCGGAATTCCAAGAATTTGATTTTCTGGTGAATTCAAGTGGTAATCTATCACCGGCATCCCTTCAATGTGAACAAAGATTTAATGGCAACCCTTATTTTGTGCAATCACCTTTTATGTCAATATGCCCTAATTATATTAATTATCTGCCTTTTTACACGGGAGATGTTCTAAAAATAAATCAGACCACGGAGTTGTCATTTAACGGAGAAATGCAGATCGGAAATGGAAATTTATTTGCTACTGCAGTCCCGGGCAATGTGTATACTATCGTTGTTCAAGGATCTTCCGGTGCGAGGGCGCAGACAACCGTAATAGCCTCTTAATATTTATCCAATAGTTATCAGTAAACTAATCATTTTAGTTATAATACCTTTATCTTACATCTTTGCTGATAAAATAGAAATATGTTAAGAAAGCAACAGCAATCGTAGAAAATACGATTGAAACTGCAGCTATACTCACCACAGCAATCGTAAATCCGCATATTAATATGCCTATTATCCCACCAACATCATAACTTACCGTTTCAAAAACGTAGAACTCGGCCATGTCGCTACGATCCCTTTCTAAGATATATCCGGACAGCCCGAGATAGGTAACAGAAATGCAGAAACTAACTAATAATAGAAGCACGATTATATAAGCACTGATGCTTAAAAGTAAAGAAGTAGAAAGCATTACAATTATCGATAGAATTGTTGAATATATTATTATATTTCTTTTTTTACGTCTTTTGTAAACTCTGCTAGCCAAGAGGCTGCCAAATCCAAATGGAAGGCATATCACTCCGTATATTAATCCACCATAAAATATGTCTGCAGATCTTATAATTATTATAAGCGGAACTATTAACCAGATAGCCCATTCAAAAAAGCCGAACATGAAAGAAAAAATGGATAAGCCGGTTATAAAGTGCTTGAATCTTTTATACAAGCCAAACTCTTCTTTTAATATCGATTTAAAATTGCTCGGTTTCTTAAGACGAAACGTATTTATTGAGTTTATGTACTTAATGAAAAGAAATAGCGCAATAAGCAAAAGACTCGATACAAAAAGGAGCAGATAGTAAACATTATAGTATTCTAAAAGCAGTCCGCCAGAGGAAGCGCCAATAAGTCCGCCGATCCCGCTTAAGCCGTACATAAGGCCCACATATTTGATTTTTACTTTTTTTATTATATTGAAGATATACGCTTCTATGGATATTTCAGTCGTAATAGAACCAGCACCAAAAAGAATCATTGAAATTAATCCTAAGGCAGAGAAAATTACGAAGACTATCGGTGTAAGAATAAGAAGTAGAGTACCGACCGCGCCGACACTTTTGGAACGCCCATTAGCTACGTAAAAGCCAATTGGTATAGACCCTATTATTTCTATAAGAGGAATTATCGATAATAAGAGACTTACTAAAGCATAATTATAGTTAAGTATATTTGAAAAAATTATTGGTACGGTGTACCAAAGAGCAGTTATTGCGATGTTAACTAGGATAACAACCAAAATAAGTGCTATTTCGGTGCGCTTCATTAAGTACTTTTTCAACCAATCTATATATAATTTGCAAGAGCAGCAATTATTTTTAGCCAGCAACAAACGTTAATTAAGGCCACAGTCTTTAAAATTGAATGGAGATTCGAGAGGCAAACATTAGTGACTTCGCTGAATTATACAAACTAGGCGAAAATACTCCGGAGTTTAAAGTTAGCGCAACTGAGAAATTTATGGATAAAGATGAGTTTACTTGGGCTATAACCAATCCGCAGGGCGTTTTTCTGACGGCTAAAAATGAAAACAAAATTATAGGCTTCATATACGCAAATGGTAAGGACGCCGATAAACCATTCAAAAATAAGTATGCCTGCCTGGTTTATTTGGTAGTTAAAAGAGAATTTAGACGGAGGGGCCTTGCTAAGAAATTATACGACGAATGCGAAAAAAGGCTCAAGAAATTGGGAGTAACTAACATTTACGGCTGGGCGGATGACGAGGGTTCGGGGGCGATCATCAAATTCATGAAAAAACAGGGGTTTGCAGAAGGACAGAGATACGTTTGGATGGATAAGAAGATTTTGTAATTAAGTTCTTCTAAGTTTTAGTGCTTTAAAGATAAGCAGAACAATTATCGTAATCATCAGCGCAATTGCAGCGGAGTACATTATCGAATTTGTCGCACAGTTTAACGAGAACGAATTAGTCACCAAGGTTGAATTCGTGGAGCTTGTGCTGCTGCTAGAAAGATAATTAGCTGACATTGAGCAGGAGCCGTAATTTTGATAAACTGCAAAATATGAGACAATTGCTAGAACTACCGCTACAATAACTATTATCTGGCGAGTATGGTCTTTTTTTGGTTTGTAAGTTTTTATGTTGGCTTTTATCCCCTGCTCTTTTAGAGCTTCGTTATATTTGTCGGCCAGACTCATATTACAAGATGTTGTTATTTCTAAATAAAACTATAGTTGCCATTAATTATCAAAGCAATTACAATTCCGTGTGTCTCATTACAAATAGAGAATGGGTCCTGTTGACATTTGGCATAGCTTGTACAGAATCCATTATGAAGGTCGTCAGCTCCTCCTTGTTTCCGCGTAGTATAAGCACAAAATCCCAGTCTCCCGTTACAGCATATAGATCGGAAATAAGCGCAGATTTTTGCATCTCGTCTTCAAAGACTTTTACATCTTTTGCGTTAGTTTTATTCAATGATACAAGCATTATCGCTGAACCATGGTTACTAGTCTGTTCATAGTTCATCGCTACACGCATTCCCTTAATGAAACCTGCCTTTTTCAGCTTATTTAAATGGTAATAAACGGTAGATTTTGGTATTTTAAACTCTTGAGCCACTTTATTGACATCATCCCCATGCCTAAGCGAATTAAGTATTTTTGAGTCTTTGTCCTTAATTTTCATACGATTTTACTCTATTATTGTAATTTTTATAGTTTAAATACTTTTAATTCGTAATAATTTCAATTTTTACATGAGTAAGTAATATTTACGGTATGCATCGATTCGTCTTAGGTTAGGCGTTTTGAGACTTTATTGGCAGGTCATAAAATTCAGTCGGATTAATGTCATAAAACTCATCAAGACCTTGAAAACTAATTGTCTGCCTATTTCATTTTAGCACAGCAAATTTTATTTTTGAGTGATTTGTTAGAGGAATATATTAAATTTAGGTTTATTGTAAACGCAACCAGGCTAAAAAAGTTTATATATACGTAAAAACTATATTTTAAATGGCAACTGCAGACCCATACACAGTTATTGCTGCGGCTATAGCTATCGCAGGTGGATTGATAGGTACCGGTCTTGCTCAGCAAGGTATCGGTGCGGCAGGTATGGGTATAATCGCAGAAAAGCCAGAGAAATTTGGACAGGTACTATTTTTCTTCGTAATACCAGAAACACTTTGGATAATAGGTTTTGTCCTAGGTCTTATACTTTTGTTACAGATTCTTTAAACCATGGGATTTAAGGAGATTCTTCAGCAAATAGAAGAACAAAGAGATAAAAATATTAAGTCTATCTTGTCTGCCGCAAGAGCGCAGGTAGCGACTATAAATGAAGAGACAACGAATAGGAAAAAGGAAATAAAATCCGGTTCGCGTAATGTGTCCAAGGAAGAGACTATGCGCGAAATGGAGCAACAAGCGTATTTCTACAGAGTTGAAGCGAAAAA
>JASHWD010000079.1 GCA_030044235.1 Candidatus Parvarchaeota archaeon
TTTTTCTTTAATACTCTTTTAACTTCGGCAAAAACCTTATTCAAGTCACTCGCGTATTGAAGCGCAAATACTGAGATAACAATGTCATAAGAACCTGTATTAAATTTTTTAAGGTTTGAAAAGGATTGCTTTAAAAAATTTATATTAACCGAATTAGCCTCTGCGAGTTTTGCTGCGTATTCCAATTGCCTAGCGGAGACATCTATGGCAGTACAAATGGCGCCTTTTTTAGCAAGAGATATAGAACATTGCCCGCCCCCGCATCCGAGTTCTAAGACCGTCTTGCCTTTTACTTTACCTAATAATTTCAGCTTGTTTTCTGTCGATGCGAATGGTCCATAACCAACTGTGTTTAATTTGTCTCCGCTTATTTCTTTTTGATAATATTCAGACGCATCGTTCCACCAATTTTCTATATCTTTTTCGGCCATATTCTAATCATTTTGACTTAAGTCTAAAAATATAAAGTTAAATTTAATTGGACGTTATTGATAGACTATGTATGTATTGGGAATAGAGAGCACCGCTCATACTTTTGGGGTAGGGATAATAAAAGACGGGGAAGTCTTGTCGAATGAAAGAGACATCTACAGACCGAAGGAAGGCGGGATAATACCAAGCGAAGCTGCTCTGCACCATTATAATCTCGGACCTGAGATACTAAAACGTGCACTAGAAAAAGCAAAAATTTCTTTAACTGATATTGATTTATTTGCGTTTTCGCAGGGACCTGGCCTTTTGCCGTGCCTTAAAGTTGGTTATCAGATGATAAAATTCCTTGCAAATAAATACAACAAAAATATAATCGGGGTAAACCATTGCGTTGCTCATATTGAAATCGCCAGAAAGGTCACGGGTTTAAAGGACCCGGTAATGCTATATGTAAGCGGTGGAAACACGCAAGTAGTAACCTACGAAAATGGCAGATATGTTGTTTTTGGAGAGACCCAAGACATAGGCGTGGGCAACCTTCTAGATAAGACCGGTAGAAGGCTCGGCATTCCTTTTCCCGCCGGCCCTAAGATTGAGGAACTAGCAAAACTAGGTAAAAACTACATAAAGTTGCCTTATGTGATAAAAGGTATGGACGTAAGTTTTTCAGGTATAGAAACTTTTGTTTCGCAAATCATCAAAAAACACAGAATGGAAGACGTCTGTTTTTCGCTTCAAGAAACTGTCTTTGCAATGCTCATGGAAGCAAGCGAAAGAGCCATGGCTTACTGTAAAAAGGATAGTCTAATAATAGCCGGCGGCGTCGCAGCAAATACTCGTTTAAATGAGATGGGTAAAATAATGTGCGAAGAACGCGATGCGAGATTCAAATTTATGGAAAAAGAATACGCCGGAGATAACGGGGCGATGATCGCTTATACTGGCTATCTTATGCGGGATTATGTTCAGGACGATTTAAGCCCTAGGCCCGACTTTAGAACCGATGCTGTGGAGATAAAATACAGGTAATATGCCAATAAACGCCCCGCAAGAGTATTATGACCTTGAACTTAAGTATAGCCAAGAAAAAAACTTAGAGGAAAGACAGAAAATCCTAAAACGCATGATGGTAGTATTGCCTAAACACAAAGGTACGGATAAAGCCTTTGCTTTTCTCAAAAGAAAGATGTCCTTATTGAAGAAAGAAATGAATTACTCACCCCAAGTTCATAAGACGATTTCGATTAGAAAACGCTGGCCAAGAGTATGTCTAGTGGGTTACGAACCAGAACAAATTCTAAAGAGATTTAATCTAACAAAAGTAGCTACCGTATACTACGGGATTATACGGATAAACGACATGAAGATACAACTTCTACTGGTGCCAAACTTCGAGAAATACAAAGAATTCGTAAATTCAAGCGAAGTTGTTATATCAAAAAATAAGATAGATGAATTAAAGGTTTTTGAGAAAGTAGCCGACTCTCCAGACGTGGAATCATCGATAAAGGAATACGGGATAATAGGCGTTTACACGGAGAAATCGGACGAGGCCGTACCTATAATGAAAGGCGACACTTTATACGATCTAGCAAAGAAACTGGGGCTAAAAATAGGAAAAGACAGCTATGCGGTAGTTTACGGAAAAAGTCTAAAATTCCAAGGGCAGCGGGTCGGGATGAAGTATAAATTAAACGACGGGGACAGGGTGTCAATAAAAGCATGAAAATAATAGCACGTGGCGCGGAAGCGATAATTTATGAAAATGAAGCCGAGATAATAAAGTATAGAGAAGAGAAGAAGTATAGAATTTCGGAGATCGATGTTCCGTTAAGGAGAAGCAGAACCAAAAGAGAATTTACCGCACTAAGTACTTGCAGCAGGGCGGGATTAAAAGTACCTAAGCCTATAAAGATATCAAAAGAAGGCGATAAACTTTACATGGAAAAAATCAATGGAGAACAATTTGATTATGTATTTTCTATTGATAAGATGAACGAGATAGGAAAACTTCTGGCGGATATAAATAAGCTGGGAGTTGTGCATGGAGATTTAACCACCGCCAACATACTCGTTAAGGGGGAAGAGGTATATCTAATAGACTTCGGGTTAAGCTATTTTTCTAAAAAGGACGAAGATCGTGCGACGGACATCTTCCTGTTTAAAAATGCTCTTAAGGCAAGACATCCCAAGGAATTTAAAAGGGCTTATGAACTATTTATCGGAGCTTATGGCGCGACCATGGGAAAAGAATTTAAAGGGATAGAGACACATCTTAAAGATATAGAACGTAGAGGAAGATATCATGAAAACAGTTAAAATAAAAAGCAAATTCGTGCCACACTGGCTCAACTATACTCCTGAAGAAGTCGAAAAAATGATACTAAACAAGTACCAGAAAGGCATGACAAAATCACAGATAGGCTTGGCTCTAAGAGACCAGTACGGTATACCCTCTGTTAAAGACCTTACGAAAAACAATATCGGTAAGATATTAAAAAGTAGGGAAATAAAGGAAGAGCTGCCAGAAGACCTTATATCACTTTATAAAAAGGCCGTAACTTTACACATCCACGTCGCTAAGGAGAAAAAAGACAAGGCTTCGAAAAGAAGTTTGGTAGTCCTCGAAAACAGAATAAAAAGACTTATAAATTATTACAAGGAAAGGAAAACTTTGCCGATGGCTTATACATATAGTCTTGAAAATGCTAGATTGGTAGTCAAATTATGAATGAGAATAATTCTTGGTTCAAAGTCATTGTCCCACATCTTGATAATTTCAACGTTGGAGAGATATTCGGGACTCAAGATAATGTAGTCGGCAGAAAGGTCTCCTGCAGTGCTTCCGAACTTAAGGAACTAAAACCAAGAATGGGCTACAGATTAGTATTCAGAGTCGCATCCGTATCGGAATCAGAATGCAAAGCCGACTTGGAATCGCTTATTCTTTCTCGAGAGCAGATTGGGAGACTAGTAAGGCATAATGTATCTAAGATGGATGTTGTCATACCGGTTACAATAGAAGGAAAGCCTTACGCCATAAAAATTCTCTGTTCGATAAACAAAGCTGAAAATAAATACAAAAAAGCTGTTAAGAGAGAAATAAAAGACTTCGTTGAAGCAGAAGTAAAAGATGCAAAGTTAAAAGACGTTTTCGCCGATGCTATGACCAACAAGACTCAAAACAAACTGCATAAGAAACTTGAAAAAATATATCCTACAAGAGTCGCTGAGATAAGAGCGATAACGCCTAGAGCTTAAAGTCTCTCTTTA
>JASHWD010000080.1 GCA_030044235.1 Candidatus Parvarchaeota archaeon
GCCAGCCGGCTTTGTAAGTGAACTTTCCATCTTCCGTAACTGGAGATAAAATAGGTAAATTGTTTGCGATGCCGATTTTATAGTCCGACTCACCATGGCCTGGTGCGGTGTGAACAAGTCCAGTTCCTTCACTTATCTCTACGAAAGGTACGCCATCCTCAGAAACGAATTTGCCACCGTCAATCACTTTTCCTATATGATCTACATTCTCCTTTACTTGTGGGATATCCGGGAATATAGACTTATATTTTAAGCCTATCAAGTCTTTTCCGCTTATTTCTTTATTTATCGAATATTTTATTCCAAGCTGATCGAGTACAGCTTCACGACCCTTCGCCAGAATCACAGTTTTACCGTCTATGTTAGCTTCTAAATACGTGAAATCACTATTTGCAGCTATAGCTACGTTAGACGGAAGAGTCCATGGGGTTGTTGTCCAGACTAATAGATACCTTCCATCTTCAAGCTGGAATAAAACATAGATTGAAGTATCCTCTTTCTCGTAATATTTATCACGGACCTCATAGTTCGACATCGGGGTCCCGCATCTGACACAGAACCAAGTAGACTTGAAACCTTTGTATAACAAACCTAGGTCATTCGCTTTCTTTATTGCAGCCCAAACGGATTCCATATAAGAATCGTCGTACGTTTTATAAGGTCGATTTCCGTACCACAGTAATCCGTAATCCAAAAGTATTGAAGTATTAAGTTTTATAGAAGAATCTGCTATGCTTTTGCATTCGTCTACGAATTTTTCTTCGCCAAATTCCTTTATTTCTTTTTTGTTTTTTATGCCGAGCTTCTTTTCTGCTATAACTTCTATCGGCAGTCCGTGGGTATCCCACCCGGCTTGCATTCTCACATCAAAACCGTTAAGCGTTTTATATCGTATTATGCTGTCTTTTAGAAAGATGCCAAAAAGCGTTCCTTCATGGACTTCGTTCGTTACAAATGGCGGCCCATCAAGAAAATAAAACTTAGGCTTCCCTTCGGACGATTTTTTTACTTTATCTAGTATCTTTTTACTCTTCCAATCGGCATTTATGTTATTTTCTATCTCTGTGCTATTGTAAAAGTTCTCAGCCATTAACTAATTCATTATTTCGAATATATAAGTTTTGTATGAAAATTTAACTAAGCTTCTAACTTAATTAAGAAAGATCCGTTGCTATTGTTTGGACTAGTTGATTTTCGCCGATAGCTTGGCCTATGTCTAAGAAGGTAACCACATAATCACCATCCACACCCACAAGTAAAGTGCTATTTAATCCGGAAGTAGATTCACCGTAACTATAAGTCATCCCGTCTAAACTAGCATTAACCGTGGAAAAGGCGCTAGAATTTGAGCTAGTAGAATTTTCTAAAATGTAAGTATATAAACCGTTTGGATTTGAAGATTGAAATATTATCTCAATAGCCGCATAAAAAGACGAGTCTTGCGTAGGCGAGTAACCCATGATCCACGCTTTACTTATTCCACTTAGAAGTGCAGTAGGGATATCGGGGTCAGTCGCATTGATTTCGACCTGATTAGTTTCAGTGGCCTCAGTATAGTTTCCACCAGGACCAAAAGTAGATTGTGATTGGCTTTTCGTAATTAGCGGGGTACCGGAACCTGTATTTGAAGAACTGCCACCAGACGATTTATTTATACCAACTGATGAATTTGAATTACTGCCAGAATTGCTACTTGGAGAATTTGAAGAAGGAGAACTTAAAGGCATAACAAATAAGAATACAGCTGCTACGACAATGACAACAACTACGATGCCTATTCCTACACTGACTATCTTATTCATTCCTTTATGATAAATTATTAATTTAAATACTTACATCAAAATTATGAATTTATCTTATGATACCAGCGCATGCTAAAAGAGTCTTTAAAGGCGAAATACTGGAGGTTTACACCTGGGACCAAGAGCTTTTCGATGGATCCCATTCTACTTTTGAGAGAATAAAAAAGGTTGACGGTGTCGTGATAATCGCTACAACCAATAAAAATAAGATATTGGTTGTAAAGAATGAACAACCAACAAATAGGACTTTCGTAGGTCTGATTGGTGGGATGGTAAATCATGGGGAAAGACCAATAGATGCGGCTAAACGGGAGCTTCTCGAAGAAACCGGATATTCTTCAGAAGATTGGGAGCTTCTTAAGATCTATCATCCGTCTTCAAACACGATGGTTTATTCTACCTATCTTTTAGTTGCTAGGAACTGTTTGAAAGTCGGAGGACAGAACCTAGACCCAGGCGAAAAAATAAAAGTCTTTAAGGTGACTTTCGATGGGTTCAAAAAGATTCTGGAAAGAAACGCGGTAAAACAAGGTTACATTGCTTTGGAACTTTATTATATTACAAAAATCAAGAAATTAAGCGAGGCACTTAAAAAGAAGATTTTTCTAAAAGCCAAGACTAACCCATTGAAAGTAGACGAATTTACGCTTCCAAAATCTGATGAGTCAATATTCCAGCCGGCAGATTAATCGTGTCCAAATAGGAAGTTGCCCTTTTCCGAAACCTCTTTGTACTTCTTCGACATAATTTTCTTTGTTTCTTCGTTTTTTGGGTAGGCTAAACCAATTTTATCCGCTTTTAGTATGACCTTTTTATTTCCTAACCGTTCTTTTATAGCATCAAGACTTTTCATCAATATTCCAAGGTTATCAAGTTTAGTTTCTATTTCGACTGGATCAGCGTAAGAAGCTATTGCAGAGGCGGATATTCTCTCTGCTTCAGCCTTTTCGTAAAGTTCTCTAAAATGTTTTGATTCTGAAAAGAATCTTTCAGCGGTCTTGTACACCTCATCTTGTTTTACTCCCCAGAGTTCCATTAACTCCTTAACGAGATCATCAAGTTCCTGAACATGTTTAAGTGCCGGCTTGTCTGCCATAAAGGTCAACCTAACTACACCATCTTGTATTCTCTCAGCTTTTATAATCTTAATGAAGTTCACTTCACCTGTACTATGACAATGTAAACCGCCGCAGGCTTCGACATCGTATCCAGCAATTTCCACTATTCTCAATGTAGCATTTGGTATAGCGCCGCCTTGATAAATGCTCATACCATATTTCATTTCAGCTTCTGTCCTATCCATAAGTTTTACTGTCATTGCTAAGTTTTTAGAAACAGTTTCATTTGCCACTCTTTCGATTTCTTCGATTTGTTCTCTTGATAGTTTATCGTAATAAGTAATGTCTAAATGCGCTTTATCCACGTCTTTTTCTGCCCCATTTTGATAAACGAAATCGCCAAGGACAACCCTGGCCGCACGGTTTATTATGTGAGTTGCGGTATGATGTTTTCTTAAAATTTCTCTCCTAACGCCATCGACTTGGAGAGACACAGTTTTACCAATCGAATCTTTTAGGTCGTTATCCAGATAGTGCATTATCACATTATCTTTTATCTGGACATCTATAACGTTTATTCCGTTAATTGTGCCTCTGTCTGGTTTCTGACCGCCCATCTCTGGATAAAATATTGTTTTATCCAGCACAATAATTTTAGGTTTTATCTTTTTGATGATCTTTGCTTTTGAGTTAAGCAGACTTTCGTCGTAGAATAATTTTTCCGTTTCTGCTAAACCTTTTATTTCATTATCGTCCTCCCCCTCTGCGCCTAGTTTTATTTTATTTATGTCAGTATAGAACTTCTCAGGTAAAGATACTTTTTTCCCTTCTAATTCCGCTTGATAACGAATGTCATCTATAGTTATTCCTTTTGACTCGTAGAGAGTCTTCATCTCATTTTCTTCTACTTTGCCGGTTTTTATTATAGATGAAATTAGTTTAGAATTTCGGTCTTTAAATTCTCTGAATCTTTCTTTTTCTTTATTTATGACTTTTGATATGTCAAAGTCGTTTAATTCTGTAAACCAAGTACCAAATTCCTTTTGGTGTTCGGCTATTACATCATTAAGGTCCAGATTCCACTTGTTCTTCGCTATCATAAGAAGTGCTCGTCTTAGGATATTTCTTAAATTATAACCGCCGCCCACATTGCTTGGCAAAGCACCGTCATGTATTGAAACTAGAAGCGTTCTTGTGTGGTCAACTATTGAATAAATCGACTGCAGTTTCTCAAGCATATCGCTTATTTCTTTATACTCTAAATCGGTTTCTTTAGTAAGGGAATTTATCGCAGCAGATAGGTGCCTTTCTTCAAAATCGAATCTTCCGAGAAACTTGTAAACTTTTCTCATTAGTGCATCGTCATAATCTATGCCAACCGCACTTTTTACAAAGTTAAGAGTTTTTGGAAAAATGGATTCGTATACGGTTGGAGTACCTTGGCTAACCCACGCCCAACGGTCAAGACCGGCACCCATATCTATCGTTTTAGATTCTAATTCTTTCAGACCGTCGTGTGCGATAGAGTATCTCATATATACCTGATTGCCTAATTCCAAGCCGCCAGCAAAGAATTCCAATGAATTTCCTGCGTAGCCTGCGCCGACCCATGCGTCTTCTACGAAAGTTATATCCTTTTTGTTTAATCTGAGTCCATCGGTAAGCCATTTGTTTATGTAAACTATAGCGTCCTTATCGAAATACGACTTTTTCTTCTTAGTATTGAATGCGGCTTGTTCGGCCATTACAAAACTTGTTAAATGTCTACCCGATAAACCAACGTTGTTTATGTCGTTGAACCTAAGGCATATCTGTGGGACTACCAAAGGATTTGCAGGAGGCTCGGCTATTCCCTTTATTACATATGGTGCAAAGTCGTCTATTGCAGCTTCTACAAAATAAATATCATTTCTCCAGCGAGCGACTACGGGATATCGCTTTATCTCTTTATGCCCGAATTCTTCGAACATCTTTGCAAATTTTTGCCATATTTCGTGGTAACCGTATTTTGCGGCTGTCAGTCTCCTGCCAAGGAAAGTATATTCACCTATGCAAGAAACGTCGCCGCATAGGTCTTTCTCTTCATAACTCCAGAAATGTTTACCACAGACCCTGCATTGGTGGCGGGAAAGACCAAGCTCTTTTAAAGAATTTACTGGGATAAGTTCATTAGGAGTCTTTTCTATCTTTGCTTTAATTAGCTTTTCTACGTCGCTTTTGTCCATAAGTTTCAGATAGATAAAGATTTAATGCAGAAACAGTTATTTATGTGTTTATTGGTTAATTAGATATCATGGCCGCGATAGTTTAGCTCGGTAGAACACTAGGCTGTGGAAAAATAGCAGAACCCTAGAAGCCCGGGTCCAAATCCCGGCCGCGGCCCATTAATTAGTAATTGGCTTGTCTGAATACTATAGATTTTAATTTATTAAGTTTATTTTCCTCAGCTAAACCAATAGTATTATAAAATCTATTTAAATTTTTATAGCCATAAATTCTAACTCTATATTTAATTCTTCTAGGATATTCACGCTTTTGTGGGTAAATATGGCTTTGAATTTTGAACGAGTCTAAAATCTCAGAAAACTGATTACTAAGAGATTCCGATATAGTAGAAAATTCTATTCTATCCTTGCCAACCCAGCCATCGCTGGCAATTAAGCCGCGTATAAATCCTCTTAATAATGGTCTGGGATAATAATTTATTCTTTCTTTTAATCTTATTGTATACGTTTTATCAGATTCAAAAATAAAATATTTATTTAGAAACTCAATTATTTCTTTTCCGTATATAGAAAATTCGGATAAGGATCTGTTGCGCGGTTTCCAAACATTAGCTTTTTTATTAAATAAGCGTTCGGTTAAGTTAGCTAGATAAGTTGCATACGCGAATTCATTTTTAGCTAAAAATATTCTTACACTATAGTTTCCATTTTTTATATCTTTGGATATAGTGCCATCGCCAGCGAGCGCGCCCAAAAATTCTCCTAATTCTTCTTTTAGACGCAGATTAAATTTTATGCGTTTATATCTTAGCCCAAATAATTTACGCGTGTGGTAATAAATCACGTTTTTACGTCTACCCAGTAGATTTGACAGAGTCCTCAGGCTATAGCCTTTCTGATAAAGATTCTCTATTAAAGTTTTCTCTGATACACTTAGCCGCCGTTCCCGGTGCATAATTATCTTACACTAACATTACATAAAAACTTATACAAAAAATTAAGCATTTAATGTAGCCTCTAAAAATGACAACAACACTTTTATTCTTAAGAAGACTCTAAAAAATAAGCGTATGGAGGAGCAAGAATATTTCAAAGAACTTTCCGATGAAGTTTTAAAAGAATATGAGCTTATAGGAAAGGTCAAGAAAATAAAAATCCCTCTTGCTGCAGATGTTGGGGCAAGAATAGAGGGTCTTCTTTCTGTCATAAATCAAAGTCTTTTAGGCAGCGGACTGGCAGAATTTATAAGAGAGTCAGAGAAAAAATATTCTCCAAATGACTGGCGCGTTGCATTAGACAGTGCGATAGCTACCGCAAAGTCCCAATTTGTAAAATTCGAGGACCAGCACGATGCGATAGAAATGGGCATAAGAGTCGGCTTAGCCTATATAACCTCTGCAATAGTTTCAGCGCCTTTAGAAGGTTTCGTAAGAGCAGAGTTTAAACAAAGAAAAGATGGACAAGAATACATAGCTTGTCATTTTGGCGGCCCGGTGAGGGGTGCAGGCGGTACAGCAGCGGCGTCGGTCCTAGTAATAGCAGACGCACTTAGAGCTGCGTTTAATCTTGGGAGATACGATCCAGAAGAAGGAGAAATAAACCGCGCGAAAGTGGAGGCTACTGACTACAATGACTACGAGGCTAGACTTCAGTATTTCCCAAGCATAAATGAGATAGACTTCCTAGTCCGGAACCTTCCTATAGAAATAGACGGTGACCCCACTACGGATAGGGAAGTTTCAGCTTACAAAAACTTAGCCAGAATAAAGACTAACAGAATACGCGGCGGCATGTGTTTGGTTTTATGTGAAGGCATAGCTCAGAAAGCCGCTAAGGTAAGCAAAACAATTAAAACCTTTGGAGAGGCATACGGAATAGCCGAAGATTTCAAATTTCTTTCCGCTTACATAGAATTAAAAGAGAGAGAGCACGCAAGCAAAAAAGAAAAGTCAGACGTGGTCGAAAGCAAAGTTTTACCTAATTATAGATACCTTGAAGAGCTTGCGGCCGGGAGACCGGTATTCTCTTATCCATTAAGAAGTGGAGGCTTTAGGCTCAGATACGGCCGAAGTAGGACTTCTGGCTTTGCTGCGGCTTCGATTAATCCGATAACAAACATAATCTTCTATAATTTCATAGCAACTGGATCTCAACTTAGAGTCGAATTACCAGGTAAAGCCTGCGCTGTTACTCCATGTTCAACAATAGACGGCCCAATAGTAAAACTAGCAGACGGTTCTGTAAGAAAACTGAGAACTACAAAAGAAGCAGAGCTGATTCTGCCCAAAATATCTGAGATATTGTACGTTGGTGATATACTTTTTAATTATGGTGACTTTTCGGAACAGGGACATTTACTTATGCCTTCCCCTTTCGTCGAGGAATGGTGGGATGCTATATTAGAAAGAAAAGGCGAAGAAGCAATAAATGAAAGTAAAAAACTTAAATCATTTAGAGACTACTCGGAGTTCTCAAACAAATTTGAAATGCCGTTACATCCCAAGTTCTTATATTTCTGGACACAGATATCACGCGATGAACTTTATTCTTTGGTTGAAGCACTTTACACTAAAGCCAAAGTCGGAATACAAGAGAAGATAGATGGGGAAAGCTCAAAAATACTTACTATTCCGAACGAGCCAAAAGTAAAGAGGGCACTGGAAGTTTTGGGTGTAGAACACAAGCTAATTAATGATATAATAGTAGAAGACGCAGATCCGTTATTGGGAACCTTAGGATATCCAAATTCTGGTTTTGATAAAGCGATAAGCTTATTCGAACAAGCCGGCAGCAATCTAGAATTTCTTACAAAATTATCCGGTTTAGAAATAAAGGATTCTGCGGGTACATTCATTGGAGGCAGACTTGGGAGACCGGAAAAGGCAAAGATGAGAGAGATGGACACAAATCCAAATGTTATATTCCCTATAGGCACAAGCGGCGGGACTTCCAGGAATATAATTGCTGCTGCTGAGAAGGGCGTTATAGAAGCCGAATATGGGCTTTTTTATTGTCCGAGTTGTAAGAAAGAAACCATTTACCCGGTTTGTCAAAAGTGCGGCTCGCAAGCGAAAAAGTCTTTTTATTGCAAGGTTTGTCTATCGAAGACAGACGAAAAATTACACCATGGCAGAGAAACGTCTGGAAAAGCTAAGATAAAAATAAATTTAAAAGAGTATATGGATCAAGCTTTTGCAAGACTTTCAGTTGAGCAAAAACCAGCAACTATAAAGGGAGTGAAGGGAGTATTCAATTCTACCGGGACAATAGAGCCGTTAGAAAAAGGAATACTGAGATCATTATACGAGTTGAATGTAAACAAAGACGGAACCGTAAGGTTTGACGCCATAGAGGTACCGATAACTCATTTCAAGCCAAAAGAGGTAGAGACAAGCATAGAAACATTAAGAAAATTAGGATATACAAAAGATTTGTATGGAAAAGAGCTGTCCAGTGATGAGCAAATATTGCAGCTAGCACCGCAGGATATAATATTGCCAACATACGGTGGTCCAGATGAAAACGGCGCAGAAGTCTTGATAAGAATCTCGAAATTCGTAGACGAACTTTTGTCAAAGTATTACGCCAGAGATCCTATAATGAATGTTAAAACAAAAGAGGATCTGGTCGGAAAATTGGTCGTCGGGTTGGCGCCACATACCTCGTCAGGAATAATCGGCAGAATAATAGGCTTCTCAGAAACGCAAGGATTCTTTGCACACCCGTTTTTCCATGCGGCTATGAGAAGAAACTGTGATGGAGATGAAGCGTCTTTGATGTTATTATCTGATATGCTCCTTAATTTTGATAGAGAATTATTACCGGACACCAGAGGTGCAAGATACATGGATTCTCCTCTTGTTCTTTCGATAAAGTTAGACCTTAACAGCGTAGACTCAGAAGCGTATAATATAGATATAGTAGACAAATACCCCCTAGAGTTTTATGAAGCCACTTTATCATACGCCAAACCGGCGGACGTTAAGATAAAACAGGTAAAGAGCATACTTAATCAACCGAACGCTGTCATACTTTTCACACATGACACAGAAAACATAAACCATGGGATAAACGTGTCTTCTTACAAAACACTGGAGACCATGCACGAAAAAGTTGCTTCTCAGATGAATTTAGAAGAGAGATTAAGATCAGTAGAGCTTTCTGATATCGCAAGGATAATCATAGACAAACACTTCATAAAAGACATAAAGGGCAACCTAAGGAGATTCGGCACGCAAGAGTTCAGATGCGTAAAGTGCAACGAAAAATACAAGAGGATACCGCTAATAGGAAAATGTTCTAAG